>JAAWEC010000079.1 GCA_022794095.1 Clostridia bacterium | reverse complement strand
ATTTTTGGGCATAATTGGGACAGGCACTGAATAGCCCTTTTGGGAATATCTGGTTGAATAAACAAGAGAAAATTAAGTTTGATAGAATTTATTATGATGTTTATTTTAGATTATAAAAAATTTCGACCTTATGCAATTAATACAAAAGAATATGCTATTGTTTAATTACAAAATAAATGAGCTTTGAATATCGCAGTTATTCAAATTTAGTAGTACGTGTACCCGTGAATGCACGTGCTTTTTTTTTACAAAAAATAGAGCAGACCGTGAAATCTACTCTATCGACTAATTATTACTGCTTATCAGTCTTAACTTCTTTGTCATCTGAAATTTGTTTGTGTTGCTTTTTTGTTCTTACAATGTCTCCTATTTGGTAATTCAATACTATTTTTCCTCACTTTTATACAGTTTTTTTGAAAATTTCTTGTTTTGTACCAATATTAGAGTTCCACTTAGTATTAATATAATTCCTAGCATGCTAATTCCTATCTTTAATTCTCTACCTGTTTTTATATTTAGAATTACTGTTGCCTCTGAATTGTTATCCACTGTTGTTATTTCTTTAAAATTAGCTGAATTATTTGCTTTGACAATTGCAACTTTGTTGGTTTTTGTTCCAAAATTATCTTCTCCATTATTCCATCTTAATGTTATTTCAAAATCTTTGCTTTCTCCTGCTTTTAAATCTAATGTCATAAGCAAATTGTTGTCTTCTTGTATTTTCCAACTATTTGCATCATATGCCTGCAAAGTAAATCCTTCTGGTATCATTTCATATACACTAGCAGTTCCATCTAATTCTCCTATATTGCTTACATTTATTATATATGTTGCCTCTATATTAGCTGTTCCTATTTTGTTTTTTGGAAGTTCTAATTTAGTCATCTTTCCGTCTTTTCCTATATCAACTTGGTTTCCATCTAAGCTTAGACTTTTTATCTGTTTGTTTATGCTAATATTAAATCTTAGTTTTCTGTAATAATAAGTGATTGTTTCATCATTTTGTGTATATGTTCCTTCTTTTTTGCTAGTTTCTACATTATTTTGATATTCATAATATGGTATTATTTTTTCTTTTGTTTTATATTCTTCTCCTACATATCCAGATTTTTCATAGCTGTATTTTTTACTTTGTCCTTCTTCGTCAATATATATAATTTCTTCTTTAGTTTCTATATCAACGTATTTTACAATTACTTTACCACTTGGAATTTTTTCATAATAGTAAATTACTTCCTGTGGTTCTTTGGTCATTATACCTTTTTCATTATCTGGTTCTGGATTTGCTTTTTGGTATCCTTCTACTACTTTTCTTTCTGTGACATACTCTTTTCCAACATAACCTTCTATTGTTTCTTGTTTTGCAAGTTCTTTTCCAGTTTCTTTTTCTAAGTATTTTACAATAACTGATGTTGGAATTCGTTTGTAATGATAAACTACTTCTTTTGGTTCTTTGGTCATTTCACCTTCTGGCTCATCTCCTGTAGTTTCTACAAATTCATAGTTTTCCAATTCTTTTTCTTCTGCTTTATAAGGATCTCCTATTTTTCCTTCTATTTCTGTACTTGGTACAATTTCCTTTCCTTCTTCATCTACATATTTTATAATAACTCCTCCAGATGGTGTTTTGGTATAATAGAATACTATTTCTTGAGTCTCTTCTTTTATTTCTCCTTCTGTATTTCCTGTATTTCTATCATAATCATATCCATCAATTATGATTGGATAACTTCTATATTGTTCACCAACTTTTCCTTCTTTTTCATAGCCATATGTTTCTTCTGGTCTTGCTGGATTTGTAATTTCTTTTCCAGTCTCTTTGTCTATGTATTTTACTATTATTTTACCATTAATGTTGATATTTGTATCTTCTGAAGTCTCTACCTCATTTTTAGTTTCATCTTCTGTAAATTCTATTCTTGCCTTAACCTCGTTTGTCATTTTTTCTTCTTTTGCATTTAAGTCTTTATACACTAGTTTGATGTTTCCATCAATTTTTATTCTGTAATCACCATTTTTAGTAGTGTCTATATCTTCAAACTTTTTAGTCCATGTAATTGTTTTTGTATCTTCATTATATAATCCATCTTTTATGTCTGATTTTTCTATGTCTATTTTATATGGCAATGTATCTACAATAGTTACAATTACATCTCCTATGTATTCTTTTATTGTTGCTGTATAAGAAATTTGGTATTCTACTTCTTGTTTAGAATTTGTTATTTCTTCGCTTCCTTCTTTTTTAATCTGACTATCAATTTCAATATCTTTTAATTTGTAATGATTTGTTATTATTACTTTGTTTGTATTTGTTTCTTGTGTTGTCAATATTTCTGGTTCAGTATAATATTTTAAATCACCTTCTTTTTGTTCTTTTTCTTCTATTTGATAGTCTATTTCTCCTCCTCTAATGTCATATTTAGCAAGATTTTCAAATGTATGTTTCCATTCATTTTCATCAGATAATACAATTTCTTCTAATGGATTTTGTTTGTTATCTTTTAATTGAATTATAATACTTTCTGGACGATGTTTTTTTAGATTTTCGTTGTCATCCCATATTTTTTCTACCATTACTTTTGTTCTATAGTCTTTTTCTATTTCATTTTCATCTTTACTTGTATTAGTTTGTTTTTCTTCATTTGGTTTAATTGGATAGTTTTCTGGATAATATGTTATAATACTTCCTTCTGCTTTATTTTTCAAAATTCCTATTTTCTCTCTTCCTTCATATACCAAATTAATTCGTTTTTGTATAGTAGTTTCATATGTTCCATTATCAAAAGTATTAATATTTTCGATAACCTCTTCCCATGTGATTGTTTTGGTTTTTTCATCATATATACCTTCTGCTAAGTCTGATTTTTCTAAATTGATTTCTTCTGGTAATTGGTCTTTTATTACAACTTTTGCTTTTCCAATGTAGTCTTTTATACTTATTTGATAAGATAAATCATAACAAATTGCATTTCCTTCTTCTTTTATTACCTCACAATCTGCTGTTTTTGTCATTTCATTATTTACTATTTCATCAATTAATTGATAGTAATATGTTACTTCTATTGGTGTTTTTGTCATTTTTCCTTTGTAATTATTTGGTGTTTCACTTATGCATCTATAGTTTTGTGCTACTTTGTTTGACTTAGCTGTTTCATAGTTTTCACCTATTTTTCCATCTTTTGTTTCATCTTCTACTAAACGAGTTGTTGTTCCATTGATATAATGATGAATTATTACTTTAGCTGGTATTTGTGCTTCTACTTCGTGTTTATCTGTTTTTTCTTCTGTTTTTACAATTTCGTATTCTTTTTCATTGTCTATTTTTGGTTCTTTTAACTGTGTTGTTGCTTTTACTATGTTTTCAATTATTCCATTTAAGTTTTCTTCATCTTCATATATATATTTTAATGAAATTGCTATTGTTTTTTGTATGTTTTTTTCTTCATCATCTTTGTATGTATCTATATTTTCTTCAGTTTTCTCCCATGTAATGGTTTTTCTTTTTGCATCATATACACCACCTGATAAATTAGATTTTTCTTCATCTATTGGATATGGCAATTCATCTACAATAGTAATGGTTGCTTTTCCTTTTAAATCTCTAATAGTTGCTGTATAATTAATTTCATAGTAAATATTTTGCTCTGTTGAAACAATTTGATTATCACCTGTTTTTGTAACTTTTGTTGTTAATTTGCTATTAGTTTTTTTGTAGTTAGTTGTTGTTTCATTTGTTGGTTCATTGTTTATATATGCTGTATTTTTAATTGGTTTTTCTTCTTTTGCATATTTTACTTTTACAACAAAACTTAATTCTTTTGTTTCATTTGGTCTGATTTCACCTATTTTCCAAACTATTTCTTTGTTATCTTGTAATGTTCCACCATTGTTTATTTGTTCAATACTTGTTCCTTCTGGTATTGTATCTTTTACTTCAATTTCTTGTGTGTTTATTGTTCCTGTATTTTTAACAATTATTTTGTAAATAATTTGGTCAGTTGCTGTTACAGTATTTTCTGGTATTTCCTCTTCACTTACTTTTCTAATTTCAGCTTGTTTTTCAAAGGTTACTACTGGGTAAATTACCTCATTTGTTGGCTTGTCATCTACTATTGCAGTATTTAGTAAATTTCCTGTTGTCCCTTTATTTACTGCAACTTGGAAACTCAAACTAACTTTTCCATTTGTTTCTTCTTGTTTTTCTGGTACATTTATTTTAATACCGTTTGCTAAATTTTCTTTTGTATTTTGTGTTATTTCTCCATTAATTTTGATTGAACCTTCTACAAATGTTGTTCCTTCTGGGATTGTATCTTTTATTGTTACTTCTTTTGCAAGTCCACCTTCATTTTGCACAGTAATTGTATATGTTATTTTTTCTCCTTCTATTACATAATTTAGTTCCTTTTCTGTTTCGCATGTTTTATTGCTTGTAATTATTGGTTCTATATATATGTTTTCTGTTTCATTTGTTGGTTCTTCTGTATTAATTGGCTTGTCTGGGTTATATGGGTCAATTGGCTCTTCTGGATTGCTTGGGTCTATTGGTCTTTCAGGATTTTCTTTATTTGTTAGTTTATCTGGTATTTTTGTTGTGTATGCTTGATTTCTGATTTCTGTACCATCTTTTATGTCATTTACAGTTACTTCAAAACTTAGTGTTGTTTCTCCATTTTTGTTGTTTTCTTTTTCTGGTATTCTTAAAATAATTCCTTTTACTAAATCTTGTGCTGTTTTTTCTACAACTTCTCCATTAATTTTGATTGAACCTTCTACAAATGTTGTACCTTCTGGTATTGTGTCTTTTATAATTATATCTCCATATTTTGTTCCTTCATTTTGAAGTTTTATGGTATATGTTATTTTGTCTCCTTGTTTTACTTTAGTACCACTTGCTGGGTTGCTTTCTTTTGTTACTTTTATACTTGATTTTTTTACTTGGTTTTCTATCTCTTCTGGTGTTGGCTCATCATCTATAAATGCTGTGTTTCTAATAGTGTTTTCAAAACTTCCTTCTGGCAAGTTGTTTACTGTTACTTCAAAGCTTAATGTTGCTTTTCCATTTGTTTCTTCTTGTTTTTCTGGGATATTTACTTTAATTCCATTTACTAAATTTTCTTTTGTGTTTTGTGTTGTTTCTCCATTAATTTTTATTGAACCTTCTACAAATGTTGTTCCTTCTGGGATTGTATCCTTTACTGTAACTTCTTTTACAAGTCCTCCCTCATTTTCTACGGTTATAGTATAAGTTATTTTTTCTCCTTCTACTACATAATTTAGTCCTTTTTCACTTGTTGCTTCTTTTTTGCTTCTAATTTTTGGTTCTACATATTGGTTATTTGTTTCATTTGTTGGTTTTTCTTCTATTGGCTCTTCTGGTTTT
>JAAWEC010000078.1 GCA_022794095.1 Clostridia bacterium | reverse complement strand
TGTTTCTGATTTATTTAAAATCCCATTTTCACCTGTTAATGTTGCAATTGCTATTCCTGCTAGTATTAGTAATACTATTATTGTTATTACTAGTGCTATTAATGTAATTCCTTTTTCTTTTTTTGGCTTCATCTTTTGAACTCCTCTCTTAAGTATTTTTCGCATTATTCTTCTACACGAGTTAGCGTGATTCCATTAATTGTTTCAGAAGCTTTCCATTCTCTACCAATTAGAACCTTTGTCAACAAGTCACATCTCTGAAACATCGAAAAAGTATCTGTAGATGCATTTGTACTAAAACTTGTTAAATCTAAAGTTGTTAAACTAGAACATCCTCTAAACATTTGGAACATACTTGTTACTTTTTGTGTATTAAAACTACTCACATTTACTTGAGTTAAATTGCTACAATTCATAAACATACTACCCATATCTGTTACATTTGATGTATCAAAATTACTTAAATCTAACTTAACTAGCCCATCACACTCAGCAAACATACTACTCATATCCCATACATTTGATGTGTTAAAATTACTTAAATCTAACTGGGTTAATCCACCACACTCTCTAAACATACAATTCATACCTCCAACTAGCGATGTATCGAAACTTTTTAGATCTAGTGATATTAAACTTTGACAAAAGTCGAACATATTGTCCATATTCCTTACCTTTGATGTATTAAAATTTTGCAAGTTAATTGATGGCAAATTTTTACAATAGCTAAACATATCTTTCATATTTGCCACATTTGATGTATCAAAACTTTGTAAATCTATTGATGTCAATTTTTCACAATAACAAAACATCCTCTCCATATCTGTTACATTTGATGTATCGAAACCTTTCAAATCTAACTGAGTCAGTTCAAGACACCTATAAAACATCCATTTCATATTTACAACATTTGAAGTATCTAACTTTGAAAGATCTAAATCCTCGCAGTTACAAAATGCAAACATAAAACTCATATCTGTTACATTTGATGTATTAAGGTTTTCTAAACCTTTAATTGTTTTTACTTTATAACCAGAAAACCAACCTTTTATATTAGACGGATTAATTTTATCAAGTATTCTAATTTCGCATACAGTACTAGCGTAATAAGAGCCTCCTCTATCCATACTTACTTCCTCTGACCAAGGAGCTCCCCTGCTTGTTTTTATATCCTCAATTAATTCTAAAATCCATTGATTGGCTTGTTCTGGATATTCATTTTCGAATTGTTTCCATTCTTCAGACTCAAATATTTCTTTGTATTCTGGAATTTCATATAAATCTTCTTTTGTTTTGTATCTATTTATATCATTTATATTTTTATAGTCTTTTTTTAATGTTAACTCTCCACTATAATCTGGAATAGCACTTTCATTGCTTGCCAAAATAAGAACTTCCTCATCACTGCCATCTTTTGTATAAACTCTTGCATAAATAGGATCTGTTTGTTCTTCTATAATCCCTAATGTAACATTTCCATTTTTATCAATTGTTACATCATAACCATCTACCTTTACTGTTGCTGGTAATTTAGTTATACTATCAGCCCTTGTTACTCCCTCTGTTTGTTTTAAATTGTTCTTTAATGTATTTATATCTATCTTGCCATTTTCGTCAAAGCTCCCCATTACTGCTATTTGTACTTTTTCTTTTGCTCCTGCTTTATCATTTTGAGTTTTTGCATTATTTGCTTTTGTCAATATCCCATTTTCACCTG
Source organism: Clostridia bacterium (assembly GCA_022794095.1). Classification (GTDB taxonomy): domain Bacteria; phylum Bacillota; class Clostridia; order TANB77; family CAG-508; genus CAG-269. The sequence goes on along the minus strand of JAAWEC010000078.1, from coordinate 12,550 downwards.
TTAATGTTGCAATTGCTATTCCTGCAAGTATTAGTAGCACTATTATTGTAATTACAAGTGCTATTAATGTAATTCCTTTTTCTCTTTTTTGCTTCATCTTTTGAACCCCTCTCACTTTCTCAATTATTGACCATTTTTTCATAAGTTATTCTTTTTTAACCTCATTATACATATATGTGAACTTTTTTGCAAGCATTTTTGGGTGCATATTAAATTTGTTTTTAATTATATAATGATTAAAATAACATAAAAAGGTTGTGATTAATTTGCGAAAACTAAAAATACCTCAAAACCATAGTGGTATCAGCAAAACTCTTCGTTTGCCTGAAAATATAGTAAATGATATTCAAATTTTATCTGATTTAAAGAATATATCTTTTAACAAGACTGTAACAGAACTTTTAGAGTTTTCACTTCAAAATTTGGACTCTGAAGATGAAAAATTAATAATCCAAAAACGTGAAGAACTTCATATCTAAATTTCTATTATACCCAAAAATGTATTTTACTTCTCATTTTACTTATTTGTTTGATTTTACTTTTAATTGTTTGATAATACCAAAATTATCTAAAAAATTCTTCCTATTTCCATATCATTGCCAACTAATTGTTTTAAATTTATACAAAATTATTATATTTTTTTATTATCCCCATATAATTGTATAGAGGTGTATTATTTTGCTCATAAAATCCATTAAAATTAGTAAAAAAGTAATTATATTTTCACTTGTTGCTATACTTCTTTTATCTAGTATTATTATTTTTTATTCTTTTGCTTCAGAAATAAAAGAAGAAAAACAAGAAGAGAAAAAGAATTTTATTAAATGGGTAGATTTCAATGTGTCTTCTGAGGCACTTAGTTTAACTGCCAAATTAGATATTAATTCCCATACCAAAAATGAAGAAGTTACTTATAATTGGATTGAACTTTTGGCTTATCTAGCTTGTAAAAATGGAGGCAATTTTAAAAATTTTAAAGCCAATCATCTAAATTCTTTAGTAGAAGAGTTGAAAAATGGACATACTATTAATGATTTAACACAAGACATGAAGTTTTATGATTATTATTTTGAAAGTTATTCAGCAGTTTTAGGTGGTTTTATTGGCAATTATTCTATTGAAGTTCAAAATGAAGATGGCACAAAATCTTATCAAGAAAAATATGGTTTAAAGGCTTTTCTTCCAATTGCTAAAAACTATAATTTTAGCCATTATGACGATTTTGGCAACGCTAGGTCATATGGGTTTAAAAGAACTCATTTAGGTAATGACCTAATGGGTAGTATTGGTACTCCTATTATTGCTGTTGAGTCTGGTATTGTTGAAAATTTGGGTTGGAATCAATATGGTGGTTGGCGTGTTGGTATTCGTAGTTTTGATGGAAAGCGTTATTATTACTATGCACATTTAAGAAAAAATCATCCTTATGCTCAAAACTTAGAACAAGGAGCAACTGTAAAAGCAGGAGATGTTATTGGTTATCTTGGTATGACAGGATATAGTACAAAAGAAAATGTAAATAATATTAATGTCCCACATTTGCATTTTGGAATGCAACTAATCTTTGATGAATCTCAAGTAGACAGTCCTAATGAGATTTGGATTGATGTTTATCAAATTATTGAATTTTTAAAGAAAAACCGTAGCGAAGTTTATAAGGCTAATGAAGAAACTAAAGATTATGAAAGAAAATTCGATTTTATGGAAGACAACTTAATAGAATAGGATTTGGGGGCCGTCCCTAAATCCTATTTTTTTCCTAATGTAATTTTTATTTCTTTTGTTATTTTTCCTCTAGTTACTTGCAATGTTACCTCATCATTTGGCTTTTTTGTATAAATATATTGTCTTAAGTCATTCATTGTGTTTAGTGTTACATTGTCAATACTTGTTATAATGTCTTTTTCTTTTAGGTCTGTTTTTTCTGCTGGTCCATTTTTTGTAATTTGTGCTACATATATTCCTTTTTCAAATTTAATATTATAATTTGTAGTTGAACTTAAATATGGTATAACTTCTTTATCATAAGCATATATTCCAATACTTGCTTCTTCAAATTCCCCTGTGTTTTGAAAACTTTCTATTATTGGCTTTATTATATTTATTGGAACTGCAAAACCTATCCCTTCTGCTGATGAGATTTTTACAGTGTTTATCCCTAATACTTCTCCATTTGGATAAATTAATGGTCCTCCACTATTTCCTGGATTTATTGTTGCGTCTGTTTGAATTAAATCTGTCATATAAGATGATTTATTTTCTTCTTCAATTTTTATACTTCTGTTTTTTGCACTTATGATTCCTGATGTTACTGTTCTTCTAAATTCAAAACCAATTGGGTTTCCAATTGCATATACTGTTTCTCCAACACGAATTTTGCTAGAGTCCCCTAATGTGACATATTCTAAATTTTTGGCATTTATTTTAGTTATTGATAAATCTAAGTCTGTATCACTCCACACTACTGTTCCATCATAATTAGTTCCATTTTCTAATGTAATATAACATTTACTGTGTTTTGCACCTGTTACATGTTCATTGCTTAAAATATATCCATCTCCTGTTACTATTATACCTGTTCCTAAACCTAATTCGCTTTCTGTGCTTTTAGATAAAATGCTATTTCCAGCATTTTTTAATTTTGAAATTCCTACTACTTTTTTTGTTGTTTCTTCAATAATATCTGCCACAACTTTACTATCTTCTTTGGCTTCTTCCACAGTTTGTTCCTTAATTGTGGATTGTGTTTTTGTTGTTTCATAGTTAGATGGCGTTATTTCTATGTTTTGATATGTAGTGTATAAATAAAATGCAAAAATCCACACTATTAAAATTGGAATTGTTGTTAAAATTACTTTTTTTCTACTATTTGTTTTCTTTTTTCTTCTCAATTGTTTCCCACCTCTAAATTAGTTTTTCCAAATTTTTATTTTTTAAACAATCATTTTTCTTGACTTTTTTATGTTATCTTTTATATAATAAGTTTGCATCTATAAATATAGTTTGAATAGAGGAGGTTCTAATATGACAGAAACAACATGTGAAAACTGCAAAGAAAAGGATTGTATTAAACATCCTGATTTTGTCAAAAGTGATTTGTCCTTTCTTGACAAATCAAAAAAGCACATAGCTTGTATGCTATGTGAATTTAAAAATTGTCCTTTACGGGACACGAATAATTATAGCCTTAAGTACCCCACTGCTAGGGGAATTGAGACTATTAGTTGTTCTAAAAAATAAAGTAAGGAGATTGCAATGCAATCTCCTTATTAAATTTAAACTTGTAAATATATTTTATATATTTGTAAAATCAGTTTCACTTTTAATATATCACAACTATGATTTTTTCCTTCGTCCCAAAAATCATTAAATATTAAATCACTAAAAACCTAAAAATCTATTGACTTTTTTAGCTAAAAAACTATATAATTTGACTAAATATAAGAAATATAGGTGAGAAAATGAAAAAAGAAATGTATGAACTAACTAATCCACAAAAATCAATTTGGATGTCAGAGCAATTTTATAATAATACTAATATTAACAATATTGTTGGTACTATAACATTTGGTAAACATACAGATTTTAAAGCATTAGAAAAAGCTTTTAATTATTTTGTTATGAAAAATGATTCTTTTAAAACAAAAATTGTTATGCAAGAATCAATGCCAAAACAATATTTTGATGACTTTGTTTATGAAAGTATTGAAATAATTGACTTAAAAGATGAAACACAATTATTAGAATTTGAAAATTCTTTTCCTATGAAACAAGTTAATGTTTTAGACAACTTCTTATTTTCAATTAAATTTGTAAGACTTCCAAATGATTTTGGTATTTTATTTTTAACTGCTCATCATTTAATTGCTGATGCATGGACAATGAGCTTAGTATTAGATGAGATATATAAAAATTATACAGAAATTGTTTCACAAAAAGAAATTGATCTAACACCAAACCCTTCTTATGGTGAATTTATAAAATCTCAAAATGATTATATGACAAGCACTAAATTTGAAAAAGACCAATTATTTTGGCAAGAACAATTCAAAAACTTACCAAATATAGTATCTTTTAAAAATAATACAAAAGTGTCTATTCAAGCTGATAGAATTATATATACTCTTGATAAATCTTTAGTTAATCAAATTGATGACTTCTGTAAAAATAATGGCATTTCTGAATATATCTTTTTACTTAGTATTTTTAGCATTTATTTTAGAAATATTTTTAATTGTGATAATTTTATTATAGGAAATCCTGTGTTAAATAGATCTAATTTTAAAGAAAAAAATATGACTGGTATGTTTGTCTCTGTCATGCCTTTTCTTGTTAATTTAGAAAAGTCTAGTTCCTTTTTAGAGTTTTGCCATTTTATGGCCAATAAACAAAAACAAATGTATCGTCACATTCGTTTTCCATATCACGAAATCCTAAATTTTGTTAGAAAAACTCATGACTTTTCTGATAATTTATATGATATTATATTTTCTTACCAAAATGCAACTATTGCATCTTATGGCAAATGGTTGTCAAACCGTTCACAGGCTGAGTCTTTGCAAATTCACATCAAAGATATTGCAGAAGAAAAAAATAAATTATCTATACATTATGACTTTTTAACAGATATTTTTTCTAAAGAAGATATTTCTTTATTACATAAACGAATTTTAGGATTAATTGACCAAGTTTTAAAACAACCTGATATGATTGTAAATAACTTAGAAATTATTTCTTCTTCTGAAAAAAAATTATTACTAAAAACTTTTAATGATACTAAAGTAAAATATAATAAAAACTCTAATATTGTAAAAGAATTTGAAAAAATAGCTAAGCAATATCCACAAAACATTGCTGTTGTTGACAAAGATACTTCTTATACATATAAAGAATTAAACGAAAAAGCAAATTTCCTTGCTCAAAATATTTTAAACCAAAAAGTTTCAACTGATATTATTGCTTTTTCTTTAAAACGCTCTGTTGATATGATTGTAACTATTTTAGCAATATTGAAATCTGGTCATACTTATATGCCAATTGATCCAGAATATCCTACTGAGCGAATTGAATTTATGTTAGAAAATAGTAATACTAAAATGCTAATTACTACCCAAGAATTCCATAAAAAAATAAATTATCAAAATAATTGCATATATTATGAAAATATTTCTTTTGATAAAAAAATAGAGAACTTAAATATTTCTATTCCAGAAAACAAACTTTGTTACATCATGTATACTTCTGGTTCTACTGGAATTCCAAAGGCTGTTACTATTATGCATTATAATGTTTTAAATTTTGTAAAAAGTATGCAAGAACGCCTAAATTATACTCTTTCAGATAATAATAAAGTATTATCTGTTACTACTGTATGTTTTGATATTTTTGTTTTTGAACTATTTCCAACCTTATTGTCTGGACTAACTCTTGTAATTGCTGATGAATTAGAAAGTAGAAGTCCAAAATTATTAAGTGATATAATTCAAAAACACAAAATCACTAAAATCCTAACAACTCCATCCAGAATAGAATTACTGTTTTCAAACCCAGCTTATTTAAAATCTTTGTCTAGTATAAAAGAATTTATTTTAGGTGGTGAGCCTCTTCCTATTACTTTGTTACGTAAGTTACAAGAATTTACTAATGCAAATATTTTTGATTTATATGGGCCAACAGAAACGACAGTTTATTCTACATTCAAAGATGTTACCAATAGTGATAAAATCACTATTGGTAAGCCTATTAATAATACACAGATTTACATTATAAATGATAACAATCATTTACAACCTATTGGTTTAGTTGGAGAAATTTGTATAGGTGGAGATGGTGTTGGAGCTGGTTATTACAAAAACCTAGAAAAAACAAATTCTGTTTTTGTTCCTAATCCATATCAAGATGGAATTATTTATAAAACTGGAGATTTAGGATATTTCCAACCAAATGGTGAAATTGTATGTTTAGGTAGAAAAGATCATCAAGTAAAAATACGTGGTTATCGTGTAGAATTAGATGATATTAGTAATAATATCTTAACTTTTGATGGTATTGATAAATGCGTAGTTGTTGATATGAATGATAATAATGGAAAAAAATATTTGTGTGCTTATTTAGTTTGTAAACAAAAAATTGATACCATTTCTTTAAAAAAATATTTGGTTGATATTTTGCCACATTATATGATTCCAAGCTATTTTGTTATTTTAGACAAAATTCCTTTAACACTAAATCACAAAGTAGATAGAAAAGCATTGCCAGAACCTGATTTTAATGAAATAGATACATCTTCTGAATATGTAAAACCATCTTCTAAAATAGAAAAAAACTTATGCCATATTTTTAAAGATTGTTTATCAATCCCTAAAATTGGTATTGAAAATGACATATTTGACTATCATATAGATTCTCTTGACATTATACGTGTACAAACTAAAATGTTAGAATATGATTACAAGTTAAATACACAGGATTTTTACAGATGTAGAACAATTAAAAATTTAGCACAACAAATTGAAAATAAAAATAATAAGCAAACTGATAATATAGATACTTCTTATTTATCATTTGTTAATAATAGCTTCCACAAATACCCAAGTATTATGCAATTTACCAAAAAACATTATAACAATGTTTTATTGCTAGGTTGTACTGGATATTTAGGAATTCACTTATTGCAAGAATTATTACTTAATACAGATTGTCATATTACTTGTATAATTCGTAATAAAGATGATGAAAATGTGATAAAAAGACTATCAAAATTATACCGTTTTTATTTTAACAAAGCTCTTCCTACTAGTAGAATTAATGTTATTGATTCTGACATTACAAAATCACATTTTGGATTACCAATTAATGAATATAAAGAGTTAGCAAATTCTATTGATTTAGCTATTAATGCTGCTGCTAATGTTAAATATTATGGGAATTATGAACAATTTAGAAAAATTAATGTAGGAGTTGTGCAAAATTTAATTGAATTTTGTATGAAATACCATACTATTGAACTAATTCACATTTCTACTCTTGGTGTTTCTGGAAATTATCTAGTTAATCATCAAAAAAATTATAATCAATTTGATGAAAATGATTTTTATATTGAACAAAAATATGATGAAAATGTATATATTCAAACTAAATTTGAAGCTGAAAAATTAATATATGAAAATGCACCTAAAGGTTTACAAGCTAGTATTTTACGTGTTGGAAATTTAACTAGTCGTTATTGTGATGGTGGTTTCCAGCAAAATTTTGAAGCAAATGCATTTTATAATATTTTAATGATGATTTTAAAATATCATATTTTGCCAAATACTATGGTTAATGAATTTTTAGAATTTACCCCTATTGATTATTGTGCTAAAGCTGTTTTTCAATTAATTTTTAATGTAGAAACAACACATTATGTATTTCATTTATTTAATGAAAATTATATTCGTGTTTGTGATTTATTAAAAATTTTTGAGGATATTGGTTTTTCTACAGATATTCTTACTGGAAATGAATTTAAACAAAAAATTGTTACATTATCTAATCAACATCCAGAAGAGAATATTTTAAAAGGTATTGTGAATGATTTAGATGATACTTTAGGGCTTTCTTTTACCAGTACAGTTAATCAAAAAAATCAATATACTAATTCTTGTTTAGAAAAATTAAATTTTGAATGGCCTGTAATAACACCTCAATATATTCAAAAAATTATAGAATATTTACAAAGGAGGAATATCTTGTGAAAAAAATATTAGAAAAATATAAACTTCAGTTTAAATTGTTATCAGTTCTTTCTATAGGACTTGTTGCATTAACTGTCATTTATTATTTTTTAATACCTATGATATTAAACTATCCAGATGGAACTTATGGAACAAATTTCCAAATAGAAGTAGAAAATACATTTTACCTTACTCAGGTTTTATTAATTGCATCTGCTATTTTCTCTATTTTTGTTACAGTTACTTTTCTTGAAACTAGATTTTTAACAAAATATAGTGATTTAATAAAAAATCCTCATAAATATAGTATAAAGGAAATTAACTATGTTAAAAATAAATTATTTACAACTCCCTATGCTATTCTTATTTTAAACATTGCTATTCCAAGTATTGCCCTTACTTTAATACATGCCTATACTATACATCAATTTGGTATTACTACCTTAAAATTGTTTATTTTAGTACTTACTTTGATGACTTTATTTGTGACATCAGTTTTTATTTATACTTGTAATCTTTTTAAGAAAATATTAGTACAGCTACCTCATGATAGTGTAACTGATTTAAAAAGGTCTACTTTGAAAAGAAGAATTTTTTTCAATATAGTACCTTTGATAATGGTTTCAATTTTATTCACTTCTGTGCTTGGTTATTCCATTGTTTCAATAAAAACAGGACATTCTCTTTTTGAAACTTATCATAATGCTTTATATTATTTTGATAAATATAACACATTTTCTAGTTTTTCTGATTTAACTGAAAAAACTAATACTTTAAATTTATTGAATAAAGATGATTATGTATTTATAAAAACAGCTGATGATAAGTATTATAATTCAAAAGGAGAGGAAATTCATGTAAGTAAATTTTTTAACAAATATTTGAATGAAATGTCTTCTTCTAACAATGGAAGGGTTTATGAATATTATGGAATTGATTGTCAGGGAGCTACTATTGATATAGATGTTAATGGTGTGACTTACACTGTAGGAATTTACTTTAGTATTTTATCTATAGAAGTATTATTCTATTTTTCTATTTCATTTATTGTACTTGTAATAATTAACTTAATTTTATTAACACTTTTTGCCAAGTCTTTATCAAATGACATTAACATTATATCTTCAAACTTTTTAGATATGACTAAAAATAAAGATACTAATGAACTTGAACCACTTGCCCTAACTTCAAATGATGAATTTGGAACTTTAATTATATCTTTTAATAAAATATTAGATTTTACAAAAAATAATATCAGGCAAATCCATGACAACCAAGAAACCCTTATGGAAAAAGAACGACTTGCTTCTCTTGGACAATTAATTGGAGGTATTGCACACAACTTAAAAACACCTATAATGTCAATTTCAGGTGCAGCTGAGGGGTTAACTGACCTAATAAAAGAATATGACAGCTCAATTGAAGACCCAGAAGTAAATAGTAACGACCACCATGACATTGCAAAAGATATGGAAACATGGGTATCAAAAATAAAAACCCATACAGAATATATGTCAGATGTTATTACTGCTGTTAAAGGGCAAGCTGTTACCCTAAACAATGAAGAAGCAATGACATTTACAATAGAAGAACTTTTAAAAAGAGTTAATATCCTAATGCGTCACGAACTAAAAAATGCCATCGTTTACTTAAACATATCTATGAAAACAGATGAAAGTACAATAATACATGGTGATGTTAATAGTTTAGTACAAGTTATAAATAACATGATTTCAAACTCTATCCAATCTTATAATGGAAAACCAGAACAAAACATAGATTTAGTTGTTGAAAAAGAAGAAAACAATATAATTATATCTATTAAAGATTATGGAGCTGGTATGCCTAAAAATGTAAAAAACAAATTATTCAAAGAAATGATTACTACAAAAGGTAAAAATGGGACTGGGCTTGGTCTGTACATGTCCTACTCTACTATTCGTGCTCACTTTAATGGAAACATCACAGTAGACTCTGAAGAAGGACAAGGCACAACATTCCATATATCTTTACCATTATAATGTCGTGTTGGGGACGTTTCTTTTGGGACATTTTTATGTAAATCATAAAATGTGTAAAAAGAAACGTCCCTATTTTATATTTTTTGTTAAAACTCTTGATTTTTGTTGTTTTTATTAATATAATGTAGGAAATTGTATAAAATATGAGGTTGTTAAAATGAGAAAAGGATTACAAAATTTAGAAAATAATGAAAATAGAAATTACAAAATCATTGCAGTAGATGATGAAGAAGGAATTATCGACTCTTTGTCTATCTTTTTAAAAAGGTCTGGATATGAATTTACAGGTGTTACTGACCCAATGGAAGCAGTTGAAAGAGTGAAATCAGAACATTTTGATTTAATGATTTTGGACTTTATTATGACTCCTATTCATGGTGATCAAGTTGTTGAGGAAATTAGAAAATTTAATAAAGAACTATATATATTGTTGCTTACAGGTCACAAAGATTTAGCCCCACCTCTTGATACTATTAGAAGACTTGAGATTCAAGGCTATTGTGAAAAAAGTGATAAGTTTGACCAATTGTTATTGCTAATTGAATCTGGTATTAAGTCAATTGCTCAAATGAATGAAATTAAGAAAATTAATGAGCAATTAAAAAATACTAATGATATGTTAGAAAAAGCTTATTTAGAGAGTATTCAAACTCTTCGCTATACTGTTGAGGCAAAAGATACATACACAAGAGGTCATTCTGATAGGGTTTCTCAATTTTCTGTTTTAATTGGTAAACATTTGAATTTATCTGAGGCAGAATTAAAAAACCTAGAAATAGGTGGTTTGTTCCACGATATTGGAAAAATTGGTGTTCCTGATAGTATATTACTAAAAGAAAGTAAGCTAACAGATGATGAATATTCTGAAATTAAAAATCACCCATCTATTGGTGCTCATATATTGTCAACTGCAACTATTTTTAAAGATATTCTTTCAATTGTGAAACATCATCATGAACGTTTTGATGGTCATGGATATCCTGGTCAATTAAAAGGTAATGATATTCCATTTTTGGCTAGAATTGCAGCTATTGCAGATAGTTTTGATGCTATGACTTCTCGTAGGACTTATCGTGATTCTTTGCCTTTAGATGTTGTTATTTCTGAGTTTGAAAAGTGCAAAGGTACTCAATTTGACCCAGAAATTGCTGATGTTTTCTTGGATATTTTGAGAAATAATTTTGATGAGATAAAAGCAATTCAAGAAAAGTTTGCTTAAAATGAGACAGTAGGGACAGGTCCTATTTGTCTCATTTTTTTAATTTATTGATACTGTGTTTTATATATTAGAGACCCCTCTTTATGGAGCCAGGTATAAAACTTGGATTCCATAAGAGGGTTTAATGACATTACTTAGATATGATTGAGTTTCAGTTTTGGATGTTTACAACTACCTCCTCAGTTTCTGCACTAACAGTTTCGCTTGTTTCGGTGTTTGCAACTACCTCCTTAGTTTCTGCGCTAACAGTTTCGCTTATTTCGGTGTTTGCAACTACCTCCTTAGTTTCTGCACTAACAGTTTCGCTTATTTCGGTGTTTACAACTACCTCCTTAGTTTCTGCACTAACAGTTTCGCTTGTTTCGGTGTTTACAATTAGCTCTTCTGTTTCTGGACTAACGGTTTCGCTTGTTTCAGTGTTTACAACTACCTCCTCGGTTTCTGCACTAACAGTTTCACTTGTTTCGGTGTTTGCAACTACCTCCTTAGTTTCTGCACTAACAGTTTCGCTTGTTTCGGTATTTACAACTACCTCTTTCTTCGAAGAATTTGGAAGAGTCACACCTATAATATTCGACTCTTGGTTTAGGACAATTCCTTCGCCATTCGTCGAATCGGTCTGAAAATTGGGTCCAGACGCCTCTATGTTTGTGATATTAATCACAATATCTTTGGCATCTACATCCAATAATTCAAACACCAACTCTTTAAGAGTAGCATTTGTATAAAAATTGCTCTGGCCCAACGCTGTTCCCCGTCCATTTTGTCCAGACGGATCTTTACCATTCTCAAACTCTTTTTGGCTACCATAAAAGACAGTCGAGCCATTTTGGCTATCTATCAGCTTCAACACATTACTGTCATAGCTGATATTCCAGATTACGCTACTTGTTTGATACGGATTATCATCATCTGTCTCAAACCATATCTCCACCTTTTTCTTTCCGTCTTCAGAAGTTAACTCCTGAAAATGGAGATTAAATTTTGGTTTTTGACTAAAACTATCTGGGTTTACTTGATATAAACCCTTTGCACTTTCATTGGTCAACTCGTAATTCTTTGCAAATTCCTCTGTCAAAGCAAAATTTGCTATGACAGAGTATAGCCCTGTATCAGTTATTGTGTAGCTATTACATGTATTTCCATTTACTTCATAACTACACAACACCCCATTAGGCAACACTCCACTTGGTGGAACAATTGATATTGTTCCATTGACCAAGTCTGTCCTCATCCAGTTGCGATCCAACTGGATTGCTGACGTGTCAAGCTTTGCCTTAGCAATGTCAATCACCGTTGACATTCCTTCAGGCACCACATAACCTTCAGGAACTATGAAGGTTACGTATGCTGTCGTAATTCCAGCGTCTGTACGTGTATTATCCACGTACACTGGAATTACCCAATCAGGTAATCCTGACACAACCACACTATACTCGCTTCCATTATAGACACCTGTTACTGCTTCAAACTTCCAGTTTGAGGTGTCTATAATTATTAACTCTGGCTCCTCCGGTTCTTCCGGCTCCTCTGGTTCTTCCGGCTCCTCCGGCTCTTCCGGCTCCTCCGGCTCTTCCGGCTCCTCCGGCTCTTCC
>JAAWEC010000077.1 GCA_022794095.1 Clostridia bacterium | reverse complement strand
CCCTTTAGATTACTTTACATGCTCCGTCTTTGTTCGTTTGCCAAATTTGCTTTGCAAATTTGTGTAGAATGTGTTGATGTTATAGGAAAATCAAAAATGGTGCAAAAGGAATCTCCCAATGCAACACAATTTTACAAAAATGTGAGATTTGAAACGTTTCGAATTGCGTTTACATAAAAATGTCGCAAGAGAAACGTCCCCAATGCGACATTATGCTAGTTTCATTGATAATAGTTTTGATATACCGTTTTCTTCCATTGTTACACCATAAACTGTGTCTGCTGCTTCCATTGTTCCTTTTCTGTGGGTTATTACTAGGAATTGGGTGTCTTTTGAGAATTTTTTTAGGTATTCAGCAAATCTGTATACATTTACATCGTCTAGTGCTGCTTCTATTTCGTCTAATACACAAAATGGTGCTGGATTTATTTTTAGTATTGCAAATAGTAAGGCTATTGCTGTAAAGGCTTTTTCTCCACCTGATAATAACATCATGTTTTGTAATTTTTTCCCTGGTGGTTGTACTGCTATTTCTATTCCACATTCTAAGATGTTTTCTTCGTCTTCTAGTTTTAGTGATGCATTTCCTCCTCCAAATAATTCTTTGAATACTTCTTCAAAGTTTTTGTTTATTATTGCGAATTGTTTTTGGAATTGTTCTTTCATTGTTGTTGTCATTTCTGATATTATTTTTCTTAGTTTACTCATTGTGTCCTCTAAGTCTACTCTTTGCTCACTCATAAAGTCATATCTTTCTTTTAGGTTTTTGTATTCTTCAATTGAGTCTACATTGACACTTCCTAAATTTCTTAGTTGGTTTCTTAAATTGTTTACTTGTTTTTGTGTGTTTGCTACATTTTCTGGTTTTTTGTATTCTCCTGCATTGTTTGGTGTTAGCTCATATTCTTCCCACATTTTGTTTATTATAGTGTTTATGTCTTCTTCAAGTTTTGTTTTCTTTACGTCTATTTTTACTATTTGTGCTTTTAAGTCTTCTATAATGTTAAATTTGCTTGTTATTTCTTCTTCTTGTTTTGATAGTTTTTCATTTTTGTCAATTCTGTTTTTCTTTAGTTCTTCTATTTTTTCTCCACTTGTGTTTACTTCTTCTTTAATTTGCTTTATTTTTTCTTTTATTTCTTTTATAGATTGCTCTAGTTCGAAGTTGTCATGTGTAATTTTTTCTATTTGTTCTTTTTTGTTTCTTATGCTTTTATTAGCATTTTCGATTTCTTGGTTAATTCTTTCTTGCATTTCTTGGATTGAGCTTTCGCTTTCATCAAATGATGAAACTGATATTTTTAAGTTTGTAATGTCATAATTTAAATCATCTACATATTTTTGATTGTCTTGATTTAGTTTTGCAAATTCTGAAATGATTGCAGTTAATTTTTCTGTTTCTTCTGTTAATTCTTGTATTTGTTTTTCAAGTTCTTGCTTTTTGTCGGAAGCCTCTTTCTTTTGGTTTTCTAATGTTTCTTGTTCTTCTTTTAATTTATTTAATCGACTTTGTGCTTTTTCAATATTTTCATCTATTGCAACTACTTTTTGTTTTTCAGTTGCATAGTTGATGTCTATTTCTTGCAATTCCTTTTCAAGACTTGTTGAATTTTCTAGTGTTTCTTGGATTGATGTTTCATATTCTTGTTTTTCTTTTTCAAGGTTTTCTATTTTTACTTTTAATTCTTTAATTTCCTTTTCTAGCTTTTCAATTTCTCGACCTCTACCTAAAATATTTACTGTCTTTTTAGTTACAGAACCACCTGTAATTCCACCAGAACTGTTTATTACATCTCCTTCTAATGTGATAATTCTAAAAGAATACCCATTTTGTTTTGCAACTTTAATAGCTGTATCCATATTGTCTACAATTACTGTTCTACCTAGCAAATTAATAACAATTTGTTCATATTTTTTGTCAAACTTTATTAGGTCAGAAGCAATGCCAATTAGCCCTTCTTCTTGACTCTTAATTTTATCTATTTTTTTTCCTTTTACTGAACTAATTGGTAAAAAAGAAGCTCTTCCTAAATTGTTTTTTCTTAGGTGTTCTACTAATTTTTTTGCATCTTGTTCGGTTTCTGTTACTATGTTTTGTAAGCTTGCTCCTAAGCACATTTCAATTGCTGTTTGATATTTTTCTGGCACTTCTATGATATTTGCTAGTACTCCATGCATTCCTTTTCCTAATTCTTTTACGTTTTCACAATCTTTTAAAAGAGATTTTACACTTTTTATATATCCCTCTTTTTCTTTTTCTGTTTCAATTAAAAATTTTAGTTTTGATTCTTTTATTCTCATTTCATTTTGATAGCTATGTATTGTGTTTTGGTATTGTTCTATTTTTTTATCTGCTTCTTCTTTGACTGTTGCAATTTCTTCCATTGATTTTAAAATTTTGTTTCTTTTGCTGTCAATTTCATAAAATTGTTTTGCTATTTCTTCTTTTTGAAGTCTTGTGCTGTCTAATTCAGAGATATAGCTTGCAATTTCTGTTTTTATTTGATTTTGTCTTTTTTGGTCATTTTCACAATTTACTTCTAATGTTTTTATTTGTGCTTGTATTTCATATTTTTGGTCTGTGTTTTTTTCAACTTGTTGTTTGTGTTCTTCTATTTCTAGTTCTTTGCTAGATAGTTTTTGAGTTATTTTAGCAAGTTCTTCTTCTTTTTCTTTTAGTTCTTTTTCAAACTTTTCTTTGTTTTGTTTTAAGTTTACTTTCTTTTCTTCTCTTTGTTTCATTTCTTCTTCTAATTCTTGCTTTTTGGAAATTAACTCTTCTATTTCTTTTTCAAATCTTTCTTTATTTTCTTTATTATTGTGAATTCTTGTTTCTGCTACATTTATGTCTGAATTAAGCATTTCGATTTCTTTTTGACTAGCAAACCCTAAGTTTGACATTTCTTCTATTTGGTTTGTTATTTCGTCAATTTGTATTTTTAGTTCTTCTTTTAATTGCTTTATTCTTTCTAGTTTTTGCTCTTCTTCTTCACATTGTGTTTTGTAAATTTCCTCATCTTTTACAATTTCTGATAGGCTTTCTTTGTATTTTTCTATATTATATAAAAATAGCCCTATTTCTATATTTTTTAATTCTTCTTTTAGATTAAGATATTTTTTTGCCTTTTCAGCTTGTCCTTTTAGGGGCTCTATATTTGCTTCTATTTCTGATAAAATATCATTTATACGAAGTAAGTTTAATTTGGTATGTTCTAATTTTTTTTCACTCTCTTGCTTTCTTACTCTGTATTTTACAATACCTGACGCTTCTTCAAAGATATGTCTTCTGTCTTCTGATTTATTGCTTAGTATTTCATCAATTTTTCCTTGTCCAATTATAGAATAACCATCTTTTCCAATTCCTGTGTCCATAAATAGTTCTAAAACGTCTTTTAATCTACATGGTACTTTGTTTATGAAATATCCAGTTTCTCCACTTCTATATATTTTTCTAGTTATTGTAACTTCTGTGTATTCGATTGGAAGTGAACCATCTTGGTTATCAAATATTAAAGAAGCCTCTGCAAATCCTAGAGACTTTCTGTTTTGTGTTCCTGCAAATATGATGTCTAGTGATTTTGTTCCTCTTAATGACTTCATACTTTGCTCTCCGAAGTATCCATCTTATACTGTCTGATATATTACTTTTTCCTGAACCATTTGGCCCTATTACTCCTGTTATTCCTGGTCTGAATTCTAGTACAGTTTTATCTGCAAATGATTTAAACCCTTGTAATTCTAGTCTTTTTAAATACATTTATTATCACCTTTTGTTTAATATATTTACATTATAACAATTACTGTTTTTTTTTGCAAGATAAATTTTTTTATTTTGAACCTTTTGAATTGTATTGGTAGTATATTTGTTCATCATTTATACACATTTTTCAACATTTTTCATAGTATATAATTATAAAGTAATAATGAAAGGAAGAAATATCTATGGAAAAAGTACTAGAAGTAAAAAATGTAACTAAAAAATACCAAACAAAAGAAGGAGAAATCACGGCTCTTAAAAATGTTAATTTAAGAGTGAATAAATGCGAATTTGTAAGCATAATTGGTCCAAGTGGATGTGGTAAATCTACATTGTTATCTATAATAGCAGGCTTAGAAGAAAAAACAAGTGGAGATATTTACATAGATGGAGAAATAGGTTATATGCTACAAAGAGATTGTTTGCTAGAATGGAGAAATATTTTAAGTAACACTATGTTTGGTTTAGAAATTAAAGGAAATATAAATAAGCAATCAAAAGCTTATGTAGAAGAATTGCTTAAAAAATATGATTTATATGATTTTAAAGATAAGTATCCATCTGAATTATCAGGTGGTATGAGGCAAAGGGTTGCTTTAATTAGAACATTGGCAACTAAGCCAAAGATTTTATTGCTAGATGAAGCTTTTTCGGCATTAGATTATCAAACTAGGATAATGGTGACAAATGATATTTATAATATTTTACGAAAAGAGAAAATGACAGCAATAATTGTGACACATGATATTTCAGAAGCAATAGGTATGTCTGACAGAGTTGTTGTTTTAAATGCAAGACCAGGAACAGTAAAAGATATTCATAAAATTGACTTTGAAATAGAAAATAGAGATCCAATAAATTGCAGGGAAAGCTCCAAATTTAGCAAATATTTTAATACTTTATGGAAGGAGCTTGGAGTAGATGAATAATTTATTTGTTTCAAAAGAAAGAAAACAATATTTAAAAAAACAAAAGTATAAAAAATATATGGTATGGTTCACACAAATAGTTATATTAGTGCTTTTTCTTGCAATATGGGAATATCTTGCTAACAAAAAAGTGATTGATAGCTTTATTATGAGTAGTCCAAGTAGAATTTGGAACACTTTTATGAATTTAAGCTCTAATGATTTAATACTTCATATTGGAGTTACAGTTTATGAAACAGTAGTGGGATTTTTGATTGGAACTGGTCTTGGAATTGTAATAGCAATTATTTTATGGTGGTCAGATTTTTTGTCAAAGGTTTCAGAACCATACTTAGTAGTGCTAAACAGCTTACCAAAAGTAGCCTTACGGTCCTATAATAATTATTTGGGTTGGATCAGGAACACCTGCAATTATAGTTATGGCAGTTGCAATTTCTTTAATTGTAACAATACTTGAAAATTTAAATGGATTTTTAAAAACAGACAAAGAAGTTATAAAAATGGCTAAGACATTTAAGGCAAAAAAATGGCAAATATTAACCAAAATTATAATACCTGCAAACCTTTCAACTTTTATTAATTCATTAAAGGTAAATATTGGGTTATCTTTAGTAGGTGTAATATCAGGTGAGTTTTTGGTATCAAAAGCAGGACTTCGGATACCTAATTGTATATGGAGGTCAAGTATTTAAATTGGACTTAGTTATGACAAGTGTTATTATTTTAGGAATTGTAGCAGGTATAATGTATGCAGCTGTATTATTGTTAGAAAAATTAATTTTGAACTCAAGAAAATTTAGATAAAATATTTAAACAAAAGGAGCATGAATGGTACTCTAAAAGGTCAAATTTTTTAATCATGCTTCTTTTATTAATAGAAGTCACAAAATTTCTGCACTAGACATAAAATATACAAAATAAAAATTAGGAGGCGAAAATATGATTAAGAAAAGGGTTATGGCTGTTAGTATTATAGTTATAATGGTAGCAATAATATTGGGAATTGTAACAGCAGTCAAAAATACAGGAAAAGAAGAAAAATTGAAAACAATTAAAGTGAATGAAGTAACACGTTCAGTTTTCTATGCACCACAATATGTAGCAATCAATAATGGATATTTCAAAGAAAATGGAATGGAAATTGAGCTAACAACTGGTCAAGGAGCAGACGCAGTAATGACTGCCGTGTTAGCAAATCAATGTGATATTGGTTTTGCTGGACCTGAAGCGTCTATATATGTGTATCAAGAAGGAAAAGAAGATTATGCACAAGTATTTGCTCAAATGACTAAAAAAGATGGTTCTTTTTTAGTTGCAAGAAATAAAACAGAAAAATTCAATTGGGAAGATTTAAGAGGTAAAACCATAATACCAGGAAGAAAAGGTGGCGTACCTTATATGACTTTGGAATACGTGCTAAAAAAGCATAATATTGACCCACAAAAAGACGCAATATTAGATGACAGTATAAAATTTGATTTAATGGCTGGTGCATTTGCTAGTGGAAATGCCGACTATGTAACTCTATTTGAACCAACAGCATCTTTAACACAAAATGAACAAAAAGGGTATGTGGTGGCATCTGTTGGAGAAGCTGCAGGCGAAATTCCATACACAGCTTACTTTGCAAAAAAGAGTTATATAGAAAGCAATGAAGAAACTGTTCAAAAATTTACAAATAGCATTTATAAAGGTCAACAATGGGTAAAAGAACATAGTTCACAAGAAATAGCAAAGTCAATACAGAACTTCTTTCCAGATACAGATTTAGAATTACTTAGTTCAGTTATTCAAAATTACAAAAACATTGATGCTTGGAATGACACACCAGTCCTAAAAGAAGAAGCTTTTAATCGTTTGCAAGAAGTTATGACAATGGCAGGAGAACTAAAAGAAAAAGCACCATATGAAAAAATTGTAAACAATAAATATAGTACAGAAGCAATTAAATAAAGATTTTCATATACAAAAACAAAAGGAGCATGATTAGGTTTTTTGACCTTTTAGATTACTTTACATGCTCCGTTTTTGTTCGTCTTTCAAATTTGTTTTTCTATTTTTCCATAACTATGACATTTTTGAATAATAAGATAACATTGTTTTTTGGGGAATGTTTTTATGTATAATATTGCTTCTTTTCTTTGTAAATATGTATTTCTAGCTTACATTTATTTAACAATCAAAATTTACATATAAATTAGAAAAAATGTATTGACAAATGGAACTAATGATGTTATATTTACCTATGAAAAGGAAGTGGTAATATGAATATTGATTATAAAATAATAGGGCAAAGGATAAAAGATGCAAGAAAAAGACAAGGTTGGACGCAAGAAAGGTTATCAGAAGAAATTGATGTAACAACTGTATTTATTAGTAGAGTAGAAAGAGGTGCTACACAAATAAATTTAAGGAGATTGGCACAAATAAGTCATGCATTAAATACCAGCATAGAATATCTAATAGCTGGAAGTGAAACAAAACGACCAAATTATTTAGATAAGGAATTATATGAAACTCTAATAAATTGCTCACCTGCAAAACAACGTCTAATATATAATATAGCTCAAATAGTATCAAATGCAACATTTGTACAATAAATTTATTTTAAGAACAAAAGGAGCATGATTAGGTTTTTTGACCTTTTAGATTACTTTACATGCTCCGTTTTTGTTCGCCTACCAAATTTGCATCAGCAAATTTGTGTAGAATGTGTTGATGTTAAATGAACTTTATTTGTTATCTTTTATCCAAAATAACTACTAATTTCCTCTAACCCTTGAAATTCCTTATGTCTATAAACCTCATACAAAACAATATTAACTGAATTAGAAAGATTTAATGACCTCAAAGTTGGCCTCATAGGAATTCTAATAGTCTTATCTAAATACTTTTGTAAAATATCCTCTGGCAAACCTTTAGTTTCTTTACCAAATAGCAAAAAAACCTCATCCATATCTTCATAATTAGGTTCACAATAAATATGCTTTCCCTTAGTTGTTGCAAAAAACATATTAGTATCTTCTGGCTTGTGTTTTTCCAAAAAACTTTCAAAGTTATTATGCTCCTCAATTTCGACTTTGTCCCAATAATCTAATCCAGCCCTTTTTAATGACTTATCATCTATTTTAAATCCTAGTGGATGCACCAAATGCAATTTGCTACCCGTTGCTGCACACGTCCTCGCGATATTTCCCGTATTTTGTGGAATTTCTGGTTCCACCATAACAATATGTATCTTCAACTTTCACTCCTCCTATATATTCCAAAAGGGATATTCAGTGCCTGTCCCAGTTATGCCCAAAAAGGGATACTCTGTGCCTGTCCCAATTATGCCCAAAAGGGATACTCTGTGCCTGTCCCAATTATACCCAAAAAGGGTTACTCAGTGCCTGTCCCAATTATACCCAAAAAGGGTTACTCAGTGCCTGTCCCAATTTATCCCTTAAGTTTTTGCCTTACATATTCATATAAGATTATTCCTGTTGCAACAGAGGCATTTAAGCTTTCTGTTTTCCCTAACATTGGAATTTTAATTGCTTCATCAGACATTTGCCTAATTGTTGGTTCTACACCATTTGCTTCATTTCCAATTACAATTACTTTTTTTTGATATTTTATGTCATAAATTGTATTTTCTGTCTGTAATGAAGATACTACAATTTTAAATTTGTGCTTTTTTATTTCTTTTAAAGTTTGCTTTAAATCTTCACATTCTATAATTTTCACTCTAAAAATAGCTCCCATAGTAGAACGTACTACTTTAGGATTGAAAGCATCTGCTGTTCCCTTTGATAATAATATTTGTGTTAAACCTACACTGTCTACTGTCCTTAAAATTGTTCCTAAATTACCAGGGTCTTGTACATCATCTAGGGCTACTATTACATCTTGTGTGTAGTCTATTTGCATATCATTATTATTTTTTTCTATAACTGCTAAAATTCCCTGTGGTGACTGCACTTCTGATAAATATTTCAAAATATTTTCTGTTACATAAACACATTCATGTTTTGCAATTGCATACATTAAGTCTTTTGAAATAGCTGCATTTTTCTCACAATCATCACATAAAATGATTTGTTTTATTGGTGCTTTCTCTTGGATTGCCTCTTCTACTAATTTAATTCCCTCAATTAAATATTCGTTAGCCATATCTCTATATTTTTTGTCTTTTAATTTTTTTATATGCTTTATAAATTCATTGTCTTTACTAGTTATTTTCTGCATAGCTTAAAGCTTCCCTCTTTCCTTGTTCTATTTTAATCTGTTCCCATTCTATCCAATTATACCCCATAAGGGCTACTCAGTGCCTGTCCCAGTTATGCCCAAAAGGGCTATTCAGTACCTGTCCCAATTATGCCCAAAAACACAAATGGGCTATTCGGTGCCTGTCCCAGTTATGCCCAAAAGGAATTGTGTTGCTTGAGTTAGGATTTGTTGTTCTTCTGTTGTTCCTATTTCTAGGGTTATCATTGGTTTTATGCTGTTTGAGAATTTTATTTTGTTTGAGTATTTTTTGACGAGTTCGGTTATGTCACTTTTAAATTGGTTTGGCTCAAATGTGAATACTACTGCTGTGTTTTTGCTTGCTATTTTGCTTATTTTTAAGTTTTTTGCTAGGTATTTTATTTTGGCTATTTGTATTAGGTTTTCTACTTCTTTTGGAATGTTTCCAAATCTGTCTATTATTTCGTCTATTATGTTTTGTATGTCTTGCTCGTTTTTGCATAGTGCTATGTTTTGATATATTTCTATTTTTTGGTTTGAGTCTTCTATGTATTCGTCTGGTATGTAACTTGTTACGTTTAGGTCTATTTGTAGTTCTATTTCTGGCTGAGTTTTTATTCCTTTCATTTCTTTTACTACTTCGTCTAATAGGTTGCAATATGTGTCATATCCTACTTGTTCTAAGTGTCCTGATTGGATTTCTCCAAGTAGACTTCCGAGCTCCTCTTATTTCTAAGTCTCTCATTGCTATTTTAAATCCTGAACCAAATTCGGTGAATTCTTTTATTGCTTTTAATCTTTTGTCTGCTACTTCTGTTAAAAGTTTGTCTTTTTTGTATGTGATGTAACTATATGCTTGCTTTTCTGCTCTTCCTACTCTTCCCCTAATTTGATATAGTTGTGCTAATCCCATTCTATCAGCATTTTCTACTATTATTGTGTTCGCATTTGGTATGTCAATTCCTGATTCTAATATTGTTGTACATACTAATACATTGGTTTTACCCTCAACAAATTCTTTCATAATGTCTTCTATTTTACTTCCTGTCATTTTTCCATGTGCATAGACTACATTTGCTTCTGCTACTAGTCTTGATATATTATCAGCTTTTTTTTGTATTCCTTCTACATTGTTATATAAATAAAATACTTGACCATTTCTTTCTAATTCTTTTGTTATTGCTTCTCTTACTACTTCTTCATCATATTCTAATACATAGGTTTGTACTGGCTTTCTGTTATATGGTGGTTCATAGATTACTGACATGTCTCGTATTCCTACTATTGACATATGCATTGTTCTAGGGATTGGCGTTGCTGTCATTGTTAAAACATCTACATTTGTTTTTATTTGCTTTATTTTTTCTTTTGCTTTTACTCCAAAACGATGCTCCTCATCAATAATTAGTAATCCTAGGTCTTTGAATTCTACATCATTACTTAAAATTCTATGTGTTCCAATTAGAACATCTACTTCCCCTAATTTTAATTTTTTAATTACTTCATCTTGATATTTTTTTGTTTTAAATCTATTTAGTATTTCTACTTTTATCGGAAAGTCTTTCATTCTTTCTTTGAATTCTTGGTATTGCTGCTCTGCTAAAACTGTTGTTGGTGCTAAATAGGCAACTTGTTTTTGGTCCATAACTGCTTTAAATGCTGCTCTTAATGCTACTTCTGTTTTTCCATATCCAACATCTCCACATAAAAGTCTGTCCATTGGTTTTGACATTTCCATGTCTTTTTTTACTTCTTCAATACAACGAAGTTGATCTTCTGTTTCTTGATATGGAAATTTTGCTTCAAATTCACTTTGCCATGGTGTGTCTTTGCTAAAGCTAAATCCTTGTGTTTTATCTCTTTTTGCATATAGTTCAATCAATTCTTTTGCAACTTCTCTTAAATTGTTTTTTACTTTTGTTTTTGTTCTTTCCCAGTCTTTTCCCCCTAGCCTATTGATTTTAGGCTTAATTGCATCTCCACCAACATATTTTCTAATTGTGTCTAAGTCATTTGTTGGAATATATAAAATATCGTCATTTTGATATTTTATTTTGATGTAGTCCTTTATTGTTCCATCTGCTTTTATTGTGTTTACTCCAATGTATATACCTATTCCATATTTTTTGTGTACTACATAATCTCCTATTTTTAGGTCTGCAAATACAACCTTTTCTCCCTCTTTAAAGTCTTGATTAGTTATTCTTTTTCTTCGTTTTTCTCCGTCAATTAGGCTGTCTGCCTCAACTACCAATTGTTTAATGTCATGTAACTCAAACCCTGTTGTAAGGTTTCCAATGGTAATTGTTACAATTGATTGGTTTGATTTTACGATTATTGTTTGGTTTAGTGTTTCTTCAATTTTATTGATAATCTCTTTTTCATTTAATAATTTTTGTAGCTTTTTTGCCTTTTCTTTTGTTGATACTAGCATATAGATTTTTTTATGTTCGTTTACTGCTTTTGTTACTTCTTCTATTAAATTTTCTATTTCACTTTTATAAAAATTTACTTCTCTATATTGAAATTTGTATTTTTCATTTGCTAAGTTTTTTTCTACATCTTGTTTTTCTATATAAATTACTTGTCTGTTTTGTAGTTGTTCTTCTATATTTTCTAAGGTTAATAGTCCTTGTATTGCTTGTGGCACACTTTTTTCTTTTTCTATTAAAGCTTTTATTAAATTTTTGTTATCTATTTCAATATTTTTTGCTCTTTGTTTTATTTTCCCAATTTCATCTAAAAATATACAATATTGATTAGATAAATAGTCTAATAATGTTTCTTGTTTTTCATAAAAGTAATCAAAATATTTGTCTATTTTACTAATATAGTTACCCAATTTTAAGCTTTCGGCATCTTCTTCATTTATTTGTTTTATTTTTTTATAAGTGTTTTCTATGGAATTTTCTAAAATGTATTCATGTGATGGATATATTGTGGCTTTTTCTAAGGTTTTTATTGATCTTTGACTTGTAATGTTAAAACTTCTGATTGAATCTACATCATCTCCCCAAAATTCGATTCTTATTCCTGTTGTTTCATTTGTTGCAATATCTACAATTCCACCACGTACTGCAAATTGTCCTCTTCCCTCGATTAGGTCACATCGCGTATATCCTAATTTTACTAACTTTTGTTTGATTTCTTCTAAGTTGTGTGTTTCTCCTATTTTGAAGTTTAGTATATTTTTATATAAAGTTTCTTTGCTTGGTAGTTTTTGTGAAATTGCTTCAATTGTTGTAACTGTAATTAGGTTCTTCTTGTTTGTTATTTTGTTTAGTGCTTCTATTCTTTGGTATGGCAAGTCTTTGCTTTCTGCTATATAGTCATATGTTACTATTTCTTTTTTAGGAAATTGTACTACATTTTCAGTAAAATTTTTTAGGTTTTCATATATTTTTTTTGCTTGAATTTCGTTGTATGTGATTATACATATTGGTTTTTTTCCGAATTCATGTATTCCTGTTCCTATTTGTACTAACCCCACGTCAGTTAAGCCCGATATTTCTATCGGACTTGTTTTGTTTTCTATTTGTTTTAGTAAATCTTTGAATTTGGCTGAATTGCCAAGTTCTCCTATTATTGTGTTCATTGATTTTCTCCATTGTTTTTTGTGCCTATATATTATCACATTTTGCTTGATTTTTCAACTTATATTTCACATTTTCACTACTAATTTATCAAATTTAGAATGTATGTATCCTTTTAATTTTGTCATAAATTCATCTGGTTTTATTTCCTTTTTTGCAACTAAATCTAATCCCTTTTCCCAGCTAGCTGTAAGCTTTGGATTTAGCATATCTGGCATAGAGTGATAAACTATGTCATAAATTTTTTCTCCTTTTTCAGTTGGTGTAATTATTTGTGTTTTGTTATTAACATCTATATACTTAATTTTTTCTAGCTTTTTCATAATTTCTGCTCTAGTTGCACTTGTTCCAATTCCTGCACCTTTTATTTGTTCTCTTAGTTCTTCTTCTTCAATTAGCTTTCCTGCGTTTTCCATTGCCAATATGATAGAACCTGAATTATACCTACTTGGTGGAGAGGTTTCAGCATCTTTTATTTCAAAGTTTTTTACTTCTATTGTTTGTCCCTTTTTTAATTTTTTCAATATATCTAAATTATTTTCTGTTTCTTCCTTGTTTTCTTCTTGGTTTTCCACATCTTTTTCTTTTTTTGTGGATTTTTTTGCTTGTTTATTAATTGGTTTTAGAATTTCTAAAAATCCTTGTTTTATACATACTTTTCCACTACAATAAAATGTTTCGTTTTCTATGTTTGCTGTTACTTGTATTTTATTGTATTCAGCT
Source organism: Clostridia bacterium (assembly GCA_022794095.1). GTDB lineage: Bacteria > Bacillota > Clostridia > TANB77 > CAG-508 > CAG-269. Next base: position 5,851 of record JAAWEC010000077.1, on the reverse strand, counting down.
GGTGGATAGAAAATTGCTAAAAATCTTTTTACAATTACTTTATATACTTGTTTTTGTAAGTCTGGCAATTGATTATAGTTTTCATATCCTTGACCTGTTGGAATTATTGCATAATGGTCTGTGATTTTACTGTCATTTACATATTTTGTTTTAACTAAGTTTGTAGAATATTTTTCTTCTACCATTTTTTTGATATATCCTTGTATTTCTTCGTCTTGAAAACTTCTTGCTATTCCATTTAGGTTTTTTGATATTTCTTTTGCAACTGCTGTTGATAAAACTCTTGCGTCTGTCCTTGGATATGTTACTAATTTTTTTTCATATAGATTTTGTATTATTTCTAGTGTTTGATCTGGCTTAATTTTAAACCTTTTTGTACATTCGTTTTGAATTTCTGCTAAGTTAAATAAAAGTGGTGCATTTTCTTTTTGTTTTGATTTTTTTAGTTCTGTAATTTTAGCTTGTTTTCCTGCTAAGGTTTTTATAAATTCTTTTGCTTGTTCTTCATTTTTGAAGCCACTTTCATTGTATAGTTTGGAAGATTCATACATAATAGATTTTTCATTTACTTTCCATTCTGCTCTAAAAAATTCTTCTTCACTACCAAATTCTCCTATAATTTTATAATATTTAGTTTTTACAAAGTTTCTTATTTCTCTTTCTCTTTGTACTATCATTCCTAAAACACAGGTCATCACTCTACCAACTGATATAGATGCTTTTTCTTCATTTATACTTTTTGCTAATTGTCTTCCATAAATAATAGATAATAATCTTGAAAAATTTATTCCTATTAGGTAATCTTCTTTTGCTCTTAAATAAGCACTATCTGACAGACTGTTGTATTCAGATAAATCTTTTGCTTCTTTAATGCCTCTTAGAATTTCTTCTTCTGTTTGGGAGTCTATCCAAACTCTTTTCATTTTTGCATTTGGATTTGGATTTGCCATCATAAAAACTAGTCTTTGTATGTACTCTCCCTCTCGTCCAGAGTCGCCTGCATTGTATATTTCTTCTAAATCCTCTCTTTGCATTAGTTCTTTTACTATGTTAAATTGATTTTGTACTTGTGGAATTATTTCATATTTCCATTCTTCTGGAATAAATGGTAAAGTGTCTAATCGCCATAATCTTAGTTTTTCGTCATATTTATCTGGATAGCTCATAGTTACCAAATGCCCTACACACCAGGTAATAATCCAGTCTTGGGATTCTAAATATCCGTTTTTTCTATTTGTTGTGATTTTTAGTGCTTTTGCAAATTCCATGGCAACAGAAGGTTTTTCTGTTATTAATAATTTTTTTCCCAATTCTACTTTGTCCTTTCTTAAATTTTGAAATTTATTATGTATTATTGCCAACCATTTTTTGTGTTTATGCAATAGTATTATGTTTGTTTTGTTTCTAAATATGTATTCAAAAATTCTTTTACTTTTTGCATTTCTTCTTTGGTTTCTAAGTTTTGATAATCAAACTTTTCTATCATTTTAATAGCATTGCCATTTTCTTTTAAAATTTTAATACTAAAGTCAAAATTAATGTCAAATACAAATGACGCAAATGTTAAAATTTGGTCTGTCTCACTTATGCTGTTTCTCTTGTCTGCTAATTTATACTCATAAAAATCTTTTAACATTTTATTTGACAGTTTTCCTTCTTCTATTTGCTTTTTTCTTTCAGGTTCTTGCCAATAAATATATGCTCCCTCATATAAAAGGTCAATTTTATCTGCATCTTTTATGATTTTACAAAATAGCTTTTTTTCTTTTGTTAATTGTTTGCTTAATTCATATTTGTTATGTTCATATACTGCTGTATAGATAATTTCATCATATTTGTTTTCTTTTATATATTTTCTAATATAATTGTTTTCTTTTAGAAGTTTAACCCCTGCTTCTCCATGGTCAAACTTTTTTAATTCATTTTTATCTGTTATTTTGTATTGCTGAAACCTGCCTATATCATGAAGAAGCCCAATTAATTGGGCTAAGTTAATTTCTTCTTGTGATAATTCTAATTTTTGAGCTATTTTTTCGCAGTTTTCAGATACTCTAAAAATATGCTCTATCTTGTTTTTAACTTTGCTGTTTTTTAAGTTTAAACTTTCTACATGGTTTATTAATTGCTTTTTTGCTTTTTCTATTTCTATCATAATATCCCTCGTTGCTATTTTATCATTTTTATTTTTTAAATTCAAGGGTTTATGTGTATGTGCAAGACAGAACAAAAGAGGCATGATTAAAATTTTATGACCTTTTAGATTACTATTCATGCCTCGTCTTTGTTCGCTCGCGAAAATTGCAAAGCAATTTTCTGTGGAACGTTTTATATTATAGGAAGTTCGGAGAACTTTTCTATAATATAACCATAGAACCATGATTAAATTTTTTACATGCTCCGTCTTTGTTTGTCTGCCAAATTTGCTTTAGCAAATTCGTGTAAAATGTTTGATGTTATAGGAAAATCGAAGATTTTTCTATAACATAAAGAAATAAACATGTAAAAATAAATTTTCACATGCTTATTTGGCATATTAGTATTATTATGTTTCTATCTCAAATTTTCCTGTAGCAATACTTCCTTTTGTTACACTTCCTACTCCTCCAGCTCCTCCATTTGCTGTTTCTCCACCACCTCTTGTTCCTACTCCTCCAGTTCCTCCATTTGCTATAATAGTAGATTCTGCACTAGAAGTGTTTTGGTTATAAAATATATTAATACTTCCTCCTCCAGAGCCTCCTCCAGATCCTCCAGAAAAGGATGTACCAGAAGCTCCAGCTCCACTTGTTGGATGTCCTTCAGGTGCAACTGCACCACCTGAACCACCACCACCAGTTTGTCTATTAGAACCTGCAACACCTGTTTTTCCATGATAGCCTGCCCAGAAGTTTGCAGCATATACTGCTGCACCACCACTAGCACCAACTGCTGGAATTGTCTCATAAGAATTGTCTTGACTATTTTTCCATAAATATACATTTTGTCCTTCTGTATATGCTCCTCTTGCTGTCATGCTCATTTTTCCTCTATTTGTTAAAGTTCCTGTACAATAAATTACTATTCCTTTTGGTCCTCCATAACCAGCTGTACTAGCAACAGAAGTTATAGTTGCTTCCTCTCCAATTGTTAAGTCTCCATCTACTTTCAATACAACTGTCCTTGGTGCAAAAACTCCTGACTTTGTTACATCATCTTCACTTCCAAATTCATATACTTTATTTTCTGTTGGATTTACTCCTTCTATTGGTGTTGTTCCATCTAATTCAATATTTCCTTTGCGATAAATTACATTTAATGGATATTTTTCTTCTTGCACCTTTATTGACTGTAATCCTCCTACTGTAATTTCTTCAATACCTTTTAATAAAGATTCTGCAGGCTTAATTATATTATTTATCTCATCTGATTTAACAATTGCAGTTCTTTTATTGCTTCCTCTAATTCTAAAATAATAGACTCCATTTTGTGTTACTTCAAATATTTTCTCATTGTTACTTGTATCGGTTTTTACAGTTGCTCCATTTAATGATTCTATTGTTTCTATACTTCCATCATTTGTTGTTGCTGTTACTTTTATTTCTACACTATCTACATTTTCTTCTATTGTTAGTGTAGTTACTTCTCCTGTTGGTGCTTCTCCTAATGTTATATCCTCTATTTCAACTGTTTTATTTTCATAAATTGTAATCATATATCCTTTATAATTAGATAATAAATCTTTTTCTATTAGAATAACACTAGCGTTACTATCTTCTTTTTGTAATTCTTTTTCTAATTCTACTACTTTTTTATTAATATCCCATCCATTTATAGTAGCATCTGTTTGCACTACATTATATGCAATTTTAACTTCTTCTTCAATTTGTGCTAATGTTGTATTATTTTTAGATTGTTGTGCTTTATTTAATATTCCATTTTCTCCTGTTAAAGTAGCTATTGCTACTCCTGCTAATATTAATAACACAATAATTGTTATTACAAGTGCTACTAAGGTTATACCCTTGTTTTCTTTATTGATTTTTAATTCTGTTATATCTTTCATTAAACCTCTTTTCTCCTTCATTTCTTATTTTTGTACTTTTTACTTTTCTATTATAATTTTATCAATAATCAGATTTACGTCAATAAGTTTCCAAAGTTTTGTAAAATGTTGAAATTATTACTCGCCAGTTATTTGCACTTCATATTTTGTTGCCCCTTGAAATTATGGTAGTTTTGTTATATAATAGCATTATTCGTATGAGAAACAAGAAAGGAGCAAACGAATATGGCTTATAATTTTAAAGATATAGAAAAAAAGTGGCAAGATAAATGGGAAAAAGATGGCACTTTTAATGCTAAAGAAGATTACACTATGAAAAAATGGTTTGGATTAATCGAATTTCCTTATCCATCTGGTCAAGGGCTTCATGTAGGACATCCTCGTAGTTTTACAGCATTAGATATTATTGCTAGAAAAAGAAGATTACAAGGTTATAATGTTTTATATCCTATTGGTTTTGATGCTTTTGGGTTACCTGCTGAAAACTATGCTATTAAGACTAATGTTCACCCTAAAATTACAACAGCTCAAAATATAGAAAATTTCACTAAACAGTTAAAGTCTCTAGGAATTTCTTTTGATTGGTCTAGGAAAATAGATACAACAGATCCCAATTATTATAAATGGACTCAATGGATTTTTATCCAATTATTTAAACATGGTTTAGCTTATAAGGCAACAATGCCAATTAACTTTTGTACTGGTTGTAAAGTTGGTTTAGCCAATGAAGAAGTTGTAAATGGTGTTTGTGAGAGATGTGGTAGTGCTGTTGTACAAAAGGAAAAGTCTGAATGGATGCTAAAAATTACTGATTATGCCCAAAGGTTAATTGATGATTTAGATGATGTCGATTTCTTAGAAAAGATTAAAATTCAACAAAAAAACTGGATTGGTAGATCAGATGGTGCAGATGTTGATTTTGCAATTTCTGGCATAGATAAAACTTTAAAGGTTTATACAACTAGACCTGATACTTTATTTGGATCTACTTATATGGTTATCTCTCCAGAACATCCTATTTTAGAAGAATTAGCTGATAAAATTGAAAACATAGATGAAGTTAAAAAATATCAAGAGCAAGCAAGCTTAAAATCTGCTTTTGAGCGTTCTGAATTAAACAAGGAAAAAACTGGTATTGAAATCAAAGGATTTAGGGCTATTAATCCTGTTAATGGTAAAGAAATCCCTATTTGGATTTCAGACTATGTTTTGATTACTTATGGAACAGGTGCTATTATGGCTGTTCCTGCTCATGATACACGTGATTATGAATTCGCTACAAAATTTGGAATTGATATTATTCCTGTTTTAGATGGTGGAGATATTTCTAAAGAACCTTTTCTTGGAGATGGTCCTCATATTAATTCTGACTTTTTAAATGGTCTTAATAAAGAAGATGCTATTAAAAAGATTATTTCATGGCTAGAAGATAAAAATATTGGCACAAAACAGGTTAATTACAAACTTCGTGATTGGGTATTTTCTCGTCAAAGGTATTGGGGCGAGCCAATTCCAATGGTTTATTGCAAAGAATGTGGTTGGGTTCCAATTGATGAAAAAGAACTACCTTTGAAATTACCAGATATAAAAGAATTTACTCCAGGAGAAAATGGAGAGTCTCCTTTAGCTAAACAAACTGAATGGATAAATACAACTTGCCCTCATTGTGGTAAACCTGCTAAAAGAGAAACTGATACTATGCCTCAATGGGCTGGTTCTTCTTGGTATTTCTTAAGATATATGGATCCACATAATAATGAACAATTAGCTTCTAAAGAGGCTTTAGATTATTGGTCTCCTATTGATTGG
>JAAWEC010000076.1 GCA_022794095.1 Clostridia bacterium | reverse complement strand
CTTCCAGCAGGATTTAAAATAAATAGTGAATCTGCTGACAATGTAACAGGAGGAGTTGTAATAGAAGATGTAAGTCATGAGGCTACTGCTGGAAGTGAATTTGTGTGGATACCAGTAGGAACAGTTTATACAAATGAAACTGGGACAGCAAGTGAAACCATAAACTTAAGTAGATATACATTTGCAGAAAATGGAACAGCAACAGTATATGGAGAAAAGCAAATAGCAGTAAATAATAATAATGAACCTTGTGACGCAAATGATGAAAATTATTTAGCAAGTTTTGAAGAAAAGGAAAAATCTGATTTAGGAAATACTATAGCGTTAAATATAGAAAATTTTAAAACAAAAGCAACTAAAAATCATGGTTATTATATAGGCAGATATGTAGCAAAAACACCAATACAAAGAACTTCTAAAATAGATGAATTGCAACAGATAACCGTAAAAAAAGATGATTTTATTTATGATTATGTAACAGAAATTCAAGCAGCAAGTAAAAGTCAAGAAATGTATAATGGAGAAACTAAATTTACAAGTGATTTAATGAATAGTTATGCATGGGATACAGCAATAGTGTTTTTACAAATATTTGATGATAGAGAAAATAATGCAATACCATATTCTAGGCAAACTAGTTCGAATTCAGGAAAATTAGCAATTCAAGGAACAAATCATTTAGAAATAGAAAATCAAGATAAAATATGTAATATATGGGATATGGCAAGCAATGTAAATGAGTGGACAACAGAAACTTATAGCAATTCTGATGTTCCATGTGTTGCTAGAAGTGGTCGTTGGGATACTTCTATTGGCTATACTTCTGCTCGTGGTGGGGGTGCAACTAATAGTTCTAGTGACCATGCAGGTTTTCGTCCAATAATTTATTTACAAAACTAAAGCTTTAAAGTTAAAAATTAAAGTATATAAATCAGTTTAAAAGGCAGTAAAATTAAATAGTAGTATATAATCGACTTATAGAATTTTAAAGTGGTAGTAAAACATATCTTACTATCACTTTAAAATTCACACAAATGTGATATTTTTTGCTCAAAGTACAAAAATTTATAATGAAATTACATTGTCAAATTACCTTGACAAACTGTTTGCAAATTGATAATATATATGTGAATTTTGCACCAGAAAGGAATGGATAAGATATGAAAATATATCCAGACAAATACATAGACAAAGTAGAGCAAATTACAATAGAATTTTTGCAAAAAAACAAAATAAAAGCTTTAATTTTAGATGTTGATAACACTTTAATAGACTACAATAAAAATCTATCTCAAAGTATAATTGATTGGGCAAAAAAACTAAAAGAGCAATGTATAAAATTATATATATTATCTAATACAAACCAAAAAGAAAAAGTTGAAAAAGTAGCTAAAACATTAGAAATACCATTTCGAAATTTAGCAAAAAAGCCACTAAAGGCAGGATTTTTAAAAATACAAAAAGAATTAAAAGAAAAACCAGAAAATATAGGTGTTGTAGGAGACCAAATTTTTACAGATATTTTAGGTGGTAATCGTTGTAATATGTTTACAATATTAGTAGAACCAATTGACCCAAAAGATTTTTGGTATACTGCATGGAAAAGACCAATAGAGAATAAAATAAAAAAAGAAATAAAAAGAAGAAATAGTTTTAACTATTGATTTATGAAAGGAATGGAATAATAGATGTATTTTAATGACGTACATATTGTGTATTATATTATTGCAGGAATTATTGGAATAATTGTAGGACAACTAACAGATTGGGCAAATAAAAGATTACCAGAATATAAAAGTGTAATATCAAAAGATATTATTCACGAATATAAAATAAATTTCAAACCAAATTACATATTAATGATAATAACAGCAATCATCTACATAACATTAATCTATACATTTGGAATAAAAAATACAATAATTGCTAATTTAGACCTAATAAAGTTTTTAATTTTAACTCCAATGTTATTATCTGCATTTGTAATTGACTTTAAACTACAAATAATACCAAATCGTTTAAACCTAACAATATTTGAAATAGGTTTCATTTTTGCATTTTTATACGGATTATCAAATGTAGCAATTACAATAAATATGTTACTTGGAATGTTAGCAGGACGGAGGAATTTTCTTACTAATTACATTGTTACGGAGGACTTTTTTATGGAAAAGAAGCAATGGGCTTTGGTGATGTAAAATTAATGGGAGCTTTAGGACTATTTTTTGGATTGTCAAATATTGTGATTATAACATTAGTATCATTTTTAATAGGGGCTATCCTTAGTATAGTTTTATTAGCCACTAAAATCAAGAAATCAGATGAATACATACCATTTGGACCATTTATAGTAATTTCAACTTTTATTAGTATGTATATACCTTTTGAACAAATAAAAACCATACTTATGCAAATCTTTACTTTAGGTATGTACCAGGCTTAAGGTGAAAAGAATTACAATTTTGGAGTCATCAACTTCATTTGAAATTTAATCAACATACAATCAAGTACACCTAATAAATTTCAAACTTGTTTTCTTAGCCAAAATTTAATTATTTTCCAACTAGATTGGTATTTTAAGAAAGGAATGATATAAAAAATGAATGAAAAGTTGCAATGGTTAAGGAATAAAATGTCAAGTTTAGACTTACAAGGGCTAATTTTAACTAATCCAACAAATATATGTTATTTAACAAATATAGAAGCAGAAGGTATTTTACTTTTAACTAGAAAAGAAAATATTTTTATTACAGATGCACGTTATATTGAACAAGTACATAGTACATTAACCTTATTTGATGAAATCATTGTATATGATGTACATGATGTATCAAAAGATGATTATGAAAATTTCTTTATGTTTTGTGAAAATGTTGGATTTGAAGAATATGACATATCTTATGCCAAGTACAAAGAATATATCAGAAAATTCAAAATTCACAATTTTGTAGAAACAGAACATATAATAGAAAAGCAAAGAATGATAAAAGATGAAGAAGAAATCAGAAACATAGAAAAAGCCTGTGAAATAACTGACAATTGTTTTAACTATTTATTGACATACATTAAGCCAGGTATGACAGAAAAGCAAATAGCCAAAGAAATTGAAGAATACTATAAACAAAGAACAGATGGAATATCATTTGAAACAATTGTAGCATCACGGAGAAAATACATCTAAACCTCATGCTGTACCAACAGACCGAATAATTCAAGAAAAAGATATTATTACAATAGACATGGGATGTAAGGTAAATGGTTATTGTTCAGATATGACAAGAACTATTTTTGTAGGAGAAGTACCAGAAGAAATAAAACCAATTTATGAACTAGTACTAAAAAACCAAATTCAGGTAGGAGAACAATACAAAGATGGAGCAAGTACTAGAGTATTAGCCAAAATGGTAGAAAATGATTTTAAACTAAATGGATATGATTTAGTACACAGTTTAGGGCATGGAGTAGGGATGGAAATTCATGAAGCACCATTTATAAGCTATAATTCAGATGCACAATTACGAGAAAACATGGTAGTTACAAACGAACCAGGAATTTATATACCAGGAAAGTTTGGAGTAAGAATTGAAGATACAGTACAAATTACCAAATTTGGATGTATAAATTTAACCAAATCTGGGAAAAATTATACTATAATATAAGAATTTAGTTTTGTTATTGCTTTTTTTGGAAAAATGTAGTAAAATAATAAAGATTAATGAAAAAGAGAGGAGAAATAATTATGGCAGCAGTATATTCAGCAGGAGATTTTAGAAATGGAACAACATTTGAAATGGAAGGAAATGTATATAGAAT
>JAAWEC010000075.1 GCA_022794095.1 Clostridia bacterium | reverse complement strand
ATACACATCATACAAGGTTCACAAGATACATACATTGTTGTACCCTTTAAATCTCCATATAGATTCTTATTCTTAGAAGCACTTTCTATTGCTTCTAATTCTGCATGTGAATACATACTTGTTTCCATTAGAGTTTTATCATCACTTCTACCAATTATTTGTCCATCTTTTACTACAATTGCACCATAAGGATATTTAGCATTTTTACTTATCTCTATTGCAATATCAATATAATATTTGTCTTTTTCTTTATTTCTTATATATTCAAATAACTTTTTAAATTCCTCATCATGTAATAATAATCCTTCTGCTTTATTTTTTACCATTTTCTCTAATTCTTCATAATAGACATATTTTACTTCTGATACCTCTTCATCTTCAAAAATATAATCTTCAATCTTTTTGTTACATCTCAATAAGTACACATGACCAAATTCCATATTTTTAGGATTCTTTGTACTTTTTATTGTTGCAATATAATTTAAATCTTTTTCAGTTGCTTCAACTCCTAGTTCTTCTTTTAATTCTCTAATAGCACCTTCAGTTACACTTTCTTCTGCTCTGATATGTCCTGCTCCTGATATATCCCAACAATTAGGATGTGATTTCTTACTTGCACTTCTCTTCTGTAATAATAATTCATTTTTGTCATTTATAATCCAAACATGTGCAGTTCTATGAAAATTGCCATCTTCATGTGCTTGTTGTTTTTCCTTTATCTCTCCTATTGGATTATTATTTTCATCAAATATATCTATGTATTCCATAATCATTTTCTCCTACTTTTTTAAAAGAATATATTTTCTTCCAAATCATCTGGGTGTTCTAGTTCTGTTTTTAAATCTTCCCAGAGAAATAAAGGATAAAAATATTCTACATTTAATTCTTTACATTTTTCTTTAGTAAATTCATTATTACCATTGTAATAAAATGCTACATCTTCATATTCTGTAATATCTTTAAAATCTCTACTACCATATTCTTTTGTTAAACAAACATATAATATTTTAGCATTTGCATATCTATTTTTTATTTCATTTATACAGATCTCCACACTTGTTCCTGTACTGTGCATTGCTTCAACTACTAAAAATACTGGTTCTTTTTTTATCTATTTGTATTGAATCAAATGGATTAAAAATCATCTCAATTTTATTATCTCCGTTTTTGTATGCTATATGTTTAACTTGCATAGGCAAAAATTTTACAATATTTAATTTATTAGAAATTGATGTTTTTCCTTTCCAAATCTGCCTTTTTCTTCAAAAGTTATAATCTCTGAAACCATATCAAAACCAAGTATTACATGTCTTATTTTAGTTGTAACACTGCTACACACTCCACATGTGTGGTATATGGAAACATATCTACTGGTTGTATACTTTTTATATCAAACCCCTCTTCAAATTTAGTCAAATCCCTAACCAAAGTTGCTGGATTACAACTAATATATATCAACTTTTTAGGTTTAATCTCCAAAATATTTTCTATACTCTTATTATCCAACCCCTTTCTTGGAGGATCCACCATAACAACATTTGGAACAATATTCTTCTTGTAAATCAAATCTCCTAAAACCTTCTCCACATCTCCTGCTATAAATTCCACATTATCAACTTCATTTAATCTAGCATTTTCTTTTGCCATTTTTACTGCTTCATCCACTATTTCTATTCCATAAACTTTTTTTGCAAACTTTGACATAAACAAAGAAATAGTACCAATTCCACAATATAAATCAAATACAATATCTTGGTTCGTTATTTTTGCTGCTTCAACGCCTTTATTATACAAGCATTCTGCTTGTACAGGATTTACTTGATAAAAAGATAGAGGTGATATTTTGAATACATATTCTCCCAATTTGTCTGTTATATAGCCATTTCCAAACAAATTTATATTCTCTTCTCCAAAAATAACATTTGTATTTTTTGTATTAACATTTTTTACAATTGATTTTACTTCTGAAAACTTTTCAGTTATTACTTTTACTAGTTCATTTTCCTTTGGAATATTTCTTCCATTTACAACTAAAATGCACATCACTTCATTAGTTTTTACGCCTATTTTTATTGCAATATGTCTTATTAAACCTTTTCTAGTCTTTTCATTATAAATGCTAATTTTATTTTCTACTATGTAATTAAATATAAACCTTGCTATTTCTTCATTTTTTTCATTTTGAAGAAGGCATTTCCCTTGTATTGGTATAATTTCATGTGTTCTATTTGCAAATACACCAATTACTGGTTGATTCTCTTTATTTAATCCAACTGGATATTGTGCTTTATTTCTGTAATGATACGGATTTTGCATTTTTGCTACATCTTGAACTTCCACTTTATTCTTAAGTGTTTTGTTTACTAAACTCTGAACTGCATTTTGCTTCATTTTTAAGGTTTCTTTATATTCAACATGTCTTAAATTGCAACCACCACATCTTTTGTAGCTTTTACAATCAACCTCTTTTCTTGACTTTGATGGTAAAATAATTTGTGTTATTTTGCCAAAAGCATAAGAAGATAGCACTTTTACAATTACTATCTTTATTTTTTCACCTTTTATTGCATTTGGAATAAAAATAGTAAAATCATCAATTTTAGCTATTCCCTCTCCTTCAAATCCATTATCAATAATATCTACAATATATTCCTTATTCTTTTCTACTGGAACTTTCATTTTTATCTCATTCCTTTTAAGTTACAATTACAATAATATCACTATTATGCAAAAATTGTAATTATTTTTCAACTTTCATTTTATCTTCTATTTCGTCTTCGTAATCTCTCATTGCTAAAATTGTTTTTTCAAAAAGTTCATCTAATTCCCAACCTAATTGTTCTGCTCCTTGCTTGATAGTTTCTCTTGCGCAACCAGCAGCAAATTTTTTGTCTTTAAATTTCTTTTTAAGACTAGACACCTCCATATCTTTCGTGCTTTTAGATGGTCTCATTTTAGTAGTTGCCCATATTAGTCCTGTTAATTCATCTATTGCATATAATATCTTTTCCATTTCATGTTCTGGTTTGACATCAGAACAAATCCCATATCCATGACTACAAATTGCGTGTATCATTTTACTATCTGCTCCAATTTCTTTTAATAATTCTGGTGCTTTTTGGCAGTGCTTATCTGGATATTGTTCAAAATCAACATCATGCAATAAACCAACCAATCCCCAAAAATCTTCATCATGTCCTTTTACTTTTGCAAAATATCTCATAACTGATTCAACTGTATAAGCATGTCTTATATGAAATTCCTCTTTGTTATATTTTTTTAATAACTCAATAGCTTCTTTTCTTTCCATTATAAATCTCCATATCTATATAAATTTTTCTATTACAACAACATTTCTTCCACTTCTTGTTGTTCCTGATATTCCCTTAATTACAAATCTGCCTTTTCCACGAATAGTAATTATATCATTTACTTTAATTGCCTTTGAAGCTTTAGTTTCATTTTGTCCATTAACAAAAACTCTTTCTTGCTCAATAATTTGAACTGCTTTACTTCTTGATGTTTTTGCTAAATCTGATACAAAATTGTCTAATCTAAAAGATGGAACAATAATTTTTACTTCTTCAACTTTTATCTCTCTTTTTTGTAGATTTTGTATTTCATTTATCTCTACTTTGCCATTCTCAAACCTTGTAAGTGTTGGCAACTGTGCCTTTAAAATATCTGCAAAATCCTCTAATGTAATAATATCTGCACCCTCATTATAAACTATAATGTCTCCTACTTTCTCCCTTTTTAATCCTAATTTAACAATTCCACCCAAATAATTTCTATGAGAATATTTCCCTTGTTCTTCTTCTGATAGGGTTATCCTTACTATTTTTAGTATTTTATTATAATTTTTTTCAAGCATTTTACTGTCATACTTTTCTGGGTAAATAACTAGAATTTTTCTTTCTGCATCTTCATATCCTCCATATAATTGATAATTTTCAAATTTGATTTTTCTTAAAAAATTTTCCACTAAAGATACCTGATACATATCTAAAAAATCAGTATATTCTAGTTTTTCTCTTGTTTTAGAAAACTCTATTTTATCTAACACCTGTGATAAACAAATTTTATCTTCTTGTTTTTTATAATCTTTTAATAATTGCTGTTTATCCATTTTTCCTCCTTTTGAGACAGTAGGGACAGGTCTTGGTTGTCTCATTATTTACTATTTTTATATCCTGCTTTTAATCAGAAATTATGACATTTCTATTCAATATTCATGAGACAACCAAGACCTGTCCCTATTGTCTCAAATCCATATTTTTTTTCTAATTCACTTACTTCTCCATGTTTAATAAATTCATCTGGATATGCATAGCTTTTTATTTTAATATCTTGTAAATTTTCTTCTATTATTATTTCTTGAACTGCTGTTCCTAAGCCATTGATAATTGTTCCGTCTTCTATTGTTATGACATTTTTTGTTTTTGTTATTGATTGTTTTATTGTTTCTTTGTCAATAGGCTTTAAAAATCTAGCATTTATTACTTCTACTGTCACTCCATTTTCTTTTTCTATATTATTAGCTATTTTCATAGCTCTTGCTACCATTTTTCCAATTGCTATTATTGTTAATTCTTCTCCTTGTTTTAAAATTTCTGCTTTTCCGCAACTCTATTTTGTCTTGTTTTTCTATTTTATATTCATCTTCTCCACCTCTTGGATATCTAATAACTACTGGTTTTTGTAATTCTACTGCAAATTCTAACATTTCTTCTAATTCTCTAAAATTTTTTGGTGCTAAAATGTTTAGATTTGGAACTAATCTAAAAAATGCCATGTCTAAAGTTCCTTGATGTGTTTCTCCGTCTGCTCCAACTACTCCTGCTCTATCTACACACATAATTACTGGCAGATTTTGCATTGCTATATCATGTATTACTTGGTCATAGGCTCTTTGATAAAATGATGAATAAATTGGAACTATTGGTATTAGTCCATCTTTTGCCATACCTGCTGCTAAGCCCACTGCGTGTTGTTCTGCAATACCAATATCAAAAAATCTATTTGGAAATTCTTTTGCAAATTTTGTTAGTCCTGTTCCATCTTTCATTGATGCTGTTATTGCAACAATTTTTTCGTTTTTCTTGGCTAATTCTACAAGTTTTTCTCCAAATATTTTTGAATAGTCATCTTTCTTTTGTTTCTTAGGTTTTCCTGTTTCTATATCAAATGCAGAAGTTGCATGGAATTTGTCTGGATTTTGCTCTGCTATTTTATAGCCCTTTCCTTTTTTAGTTAATACATGGATTAAAACTGGACCGTCTAATTGCTTGCTAATTTTTAACATTCTTTCTAGTTCTTGTATGTCATGACCATCAACTGGTCCTAAATAACGAAAACCAATATCTTCAAAAAACATTTTTGGTATAATTAGCTGCTTTACACTTCTTTTTATTCTTTTTACAATTTTAACAATGTATTTTCCGACAACTGGAATTTTTAAAATAAATCCTTTAATAGCATCACTAGATTTGTTATATGACTTCTTAGTTCTTAGCTTACTTAGTAACATATTAATGCCACCTATATTTTTTGAGATGCTCATTTCATTGTCATTTAAAATTACTGTCATTCTTGTTTTACTACATCCACAGTCATTTAAAGCTTCTAATGCCATTCCACCTGTTAATGCTCCATCTCCAATTACTGCAAGTACAGAGTAGCCTTCTTTTTTTATGTCTCTTGCTCTTGCCATACCTAAAGCAGCTGAGATAGATGTACTACTATGCCCAGTATTAAAACAGTCTGTCTCAGATTCTTTGGTTTTTGGAAAACCTGCTATTCCATTTAATTTTCTTATGGTTTTTAGTTGCTCTTTTCTTCCTGTTAAAATTTTATGCACATAAGTTTGATGCCCTACGTCCCATACTATTTTGTCTTTTGGTAAATTGAATACACTATGTAAGGCAATGCTTAGCTCTACTACTCCTAAGTTTGATGCTAAATGCCCACCATTTTCTGACACTATTTCTAATATGTATTTTCTTATTTCTTCTGAAAGTTCTTTTTTTTCTTCTATGTTTAGCTTTTTTAAGTCTTTTGGCGAATTTACTTTTTCTAACATTTCTCTTTGCACCTCTTTTAGCCAATATTATACCACATTTTCTAGGTTTTGCAAGTTGTTCTATAATTTGCTATTTTTATGTAAATGTGTTATACTAAATCAGACCTATTTGTA
This sequence comes from Clostridia bacterium, assembly GCA_022794095.1. Taxonomy (GTDB): domain Bacteria; phylum Bacillota; class Clostridia; order TANB77; family CAG-508; genus CAG-269. Next base: position 18,259 of record JAAWEC010000075.1, on the reverse strand, counting down.
ACTTAGCTTTTCACTTCGTTGTGAAGAGTGTGTTGCGTCAGTGATGGCGTTAGTAGAAAGGAGAAGTTATGTTTAACTTCAAAAGCTGGACATGGGAGAGAATTCCTCCAGAAATGTTTGCCCTTTATTCAAGAACACATGGAATTGGAAAACAGATGGCAATTTTAAATACTAAATATGTACGGATTTATTGCCAATGTTTTTCAGTATATTCTTGGATAAAACCCCATCGTCATGACAACGAATGGGAAATTGTAATTGGAGGACCCAAAAAATTTCGCATAATCCCTAAAGGAGTTACTCACGATTTATTTTGGGAAAAATTTGGTGGTTCAATGCTCAGCATCAAAATTGGGAAGAAGCCTTAGGCCTCTCCCCATTTATTTTTTCACTACTATTTTTTCTTCTTCCACTCCAATTTTAGAAACTTTATTTTTCTTTAGCTTTCCATCTAAAATTTCCTCTGCAAGTTTATCTTCAAGCATATTTTGAATAGTTCTTCTAAGAGGTCTTGCACCAAAGTTCTTATCAATACCTTGGCTTGCAATTAAATCTTTAACCTCTGGTTCTAATTCCACTTTAATTTTTTGTGTAGCTAATCTATCAGTAACCTCTTTTAACATTATATCAATAATTCGGTTGATTTCCTCACCTGTTAGCTTATGGAACACAATAATTTCATCAATACGATTAATAAACTCTGGTCTTAATTCCTTTTTTAAAGCTTCCATAACCTCTTTTTTAGTTTCTTCATACTCTTTTTTCCCATCATCTTCTTGACTAATACTATTACTAAATCCTAATGCCTTTTTATCTGTAATTAACCTTGCTCCAATATTAGAAGTCATAATAATTACTGTATTTTTAAAATTAACAGTTCTTCCTTGATTATCTGTTAGACGACCATCTTCTAATATTTGTAATAACATATTCATAACATCTGGATGAGCCTTTTCAATTTCATCAAAAAGTACAACTGAATATGGCTTCCTTCTTATTTTTTCAGTCAATTGTCCACCCTCGTCAAACCCTACATAACCAGGAGGAGAACCAATCATTTTTGATACTGAATGTGGTTCCATAAATTCTGACATATCTACTCTTATCATAGCATTTTCGTCACCAAATAAACTATCTGCCAATGCTTTTGATAATTCTGTTTTTCCAACACCTGTCGGTCCTAAAAATAAGAATGAACCAATTGGTCTTTTAGGATCTTTTAAGCCAACTCTTCCTCTTCTAATTGCTTTTGCTACTGCTTCTACTGCTTCATTTTGACCAATTACTCTTTCATGAAGTTTTTTCTCTAAGTTTTTTAATCTAATATTTTCGTCTTCTGTTATTTTACTAGCAGGTATTCCAGTCCAATTACTAATAACCTCTGCAATATTTTCCTCTGTTATATTAGTTATTTGTTTAGTATTTTTATTTTTCCACTTCTTTTGTTCTTTCTCATATTTTTCTTTCAGTTCTTTTTCTTTATCCCTTAAAGATGCTGCTTTTTCAAATTTTTGTGTTCTAACTGCTTCTTCTTTATCTTTTTTTGCCTCTTCAATTTGTTCTTCTAATTGCTTTAAAATATCTGGTTCAGTATAGGTTTTTAATTTTGCCCTAGAAGCGGCTTCGTCAATTAAATCAATTGCTTTATCAGGTAAAAATCTGTCATTAATATAACGAACTGACATACTTACTGCTGCACCAATTGCCTCATCTGTAATCTCAACACCATGATGTGCTTCATATTTATCCCTAATTCCTTTTAATATTTTTATAGTATCTTTTTCAGATGGTTCATTGACATTAACAGGACTAAATCTTCTTTCTAAAGCTGCATCTTTTTCAATATATTTTCTGTATTCATTTAGAGTTGTAGCTCCAACTAATTGAATTTCTCCTCTTGCTAATAATGGTTTTAAAATATTGGCTGCATCAATTGCTCCCTCTGCTGCACCTGCACCAACAATTGTGTGTATTTCATCAATAAATAAAATAATATCTCCTGCTTTTTTCACTTCTGCCAATGCTTTTTTTATTCTCTCTTCAAAATCACCTCTATATTTAGCACCTGCTACCATGCTTGATATATCTATGCTTACAACTCTTTTGTCTTTTAGGATTTCTGGTACATCTCCTACAAAAATCTTTTGAGCTAATCCCTCTACTACTGCTGTTTTACCTACACCTGGTTCGCCAATTAAACAAGGATTATTTTTAGTTCTTCTTGATAAAATTTGAATTACTCTTTCAATTTCTTCTTTTCTGCCTATAATTGGGTCTAATTTTCCTTCTAATGCCTTTTTAGTTAAATCTTCTCCAAATTGATTTAATGTAGTAGTTTGATTATAACTTCCGTTTTTTCTTTGTGAGGTTTCTTTTTTTTCTTCGCCTTGTAAGTCTTCTCCTTCATTAATTACCTTGATAATTTCATTGTATAATCTTGGAATATTAACATCTAATTCTAATAAAATTCTAGCTGCAATACAATCTCCCTCTCTTAGAATACCAATTAATAGATGCTCTGTTCCTATATAATTATAGCCTAATTTTCTTGCTTCTATAAAAGCATTTTCAATAACACGTTTTGTTCTAGGTGTAAATCCTAGAGTTTCGGAAATAGGTTCTTCTTGTCCAATTAGTTCTACAATTTTGTCTAAAACGCCATCTGGTGTAATATCTTGATTTCCTAAAACTTTGGAAGCTACTCCACTTCCTTCTTTGCTTAATCCATACAAAATGTGTTCTGTTCCAATATAATTGTGCCCTAATTCAATTGCTGCTTCATTTGCAAGCTCTACTGCCTTTTTGGCTCTATTTGTAAATTTATAAGTCATTTTTTAAACTCCTTTCGTTTTCTTTTAAGCATTTGTTACAATTTGTGTTTAATTTTATTATATTTTGTTTTTGCTTATTAATACTGTTAATTGTAACAAGTTTTTTCTTATGTTAAGTTAGTTGCTTTTTACACCCTTTCATTATTTGTGTCATCGTTTCTTTCAGAAAATTGGGGCATAATATATGCCATAATTTCTAGTTCGTATTTGGTTGCACAAGCCATATATGATGTAAATGATGATGACGATGACGACTAGCCCCTCCCTATGGGGCTTTTATTATTTCTTTTATAACCTCTGCCCTTTTTATATCTCTTTCTATTGCCTCATACTGTTCACCCACATATTTTTGCAAATTAGCAGGTTTTGTATAAAGATACAGTTTTTGAACCTGTAAATCAGTCAATTCTTTTAAAATACCCAAGTCTGTTCCTAATTTAATGTTAGACAAAAGTTCTCTTGTCTCTTCTGAAGATATTTTTCTGCAATTACTTAAAATACCATAACTTCTGTATATTAAATCTTCTAAAGCAATATCATCTTTTGCTAAAATCTTCCTTGCTTCTCTTTCTTGTTTAATGACCTTTTCTACAATTACATACAAATTTTGTATAATCTCTTGTTCTGTTATTCCTAAAGTTTGCTTATTAGAAATTTGATACATATCTCCTGTACTTTCTGTATTTTCGCCATAAACACCTCTAATATTAACACCAAAACTATTAATTGCATCTAACACCTTTTTAGTATTCTTAGTTTTAGAAAGAGCTGGCAAATGTACCATTACAGACGCCCTTAATCCTGTTCCTACATTATTTGGACATGATGTTAAATATCCATATTTTTTATTAACTGCATAACCAAAAGCCTCTTCTATTTTTTTATCAACTTCAATTGCTAAATTTAAAGCATTTTCTAAATCAAGTCCACAATTAAATACTTGTAACTCTATATGATCCTCATTTCCTATCATAATGCAAATATTTTCTTCATCATTAATCAAAATATTTCCTAGTTCATTTTTGTGCAAAACAAACTCTGGATTAATTAAATTTTTCTCTACTAAGCTCATTTTTGTAATATCATCCATATCCTTTAATCTAAAAAACTTCAAACCATATCCAATAGCATACAAATTTTCTTTTATTCTATTTGTTAGAACTTTCATATCTTCCTTATTACCTAAATTAAATTTAAAATCATTTAAATTCCTAGCAAGTCTAACTCTTGTACTCTTAGCTACATCTGAATTCTCACTACTTTGCAAATACCAATTCATCTTTTACTCCTTTCCTTGTAGGATTTGGGGACGGCCCCAAAATCCTATTTTAGTTCTCTTCTTTTTTTATTTCATCTCTTATTTTTGCTGCTTCTTCATATTTTTCTTCTTTTATAGCTTGCTTCAATTTCTTCTGTAATTCATGCAATTTATTATTTTCTGCCTTTTCCTCTCTTGGCTTGTTCATATCACTTTCATTATTTACATTTTTCATTTTTTGTTCTATTTTACTATCAATTATTTTTCCAGCTCTCCCTATATGTTTATTTGCACCTTGTATTCTTCTAATAATTGGGTCTAACCTTTCTTCAAATACACTATAACAATTTCCACAACCTAATTTTCCTGTGTTTCTTATATCTTCAAAAGTAAAACCACAATTATCACATTTTAAAGCTTTAATTTCATTTAATAATGGCATAAACTCTGGTTTTGCAAAATCTTCCATAAACTCTCCGAAAAAACTAGAAAAGTCAATTGGCATATTAAAATCCATATTTGTTATCCCTAATTTTTTACTACACTCTTCACATAAATTCAAATCTTTTCTTCTTCCATTTATATTTTCTGAATATCTTACATTTGCTTCTCTTTTACAACAATTATCACATAACATTTTTAATTCCTCCTTTTATATGTTACATCTATTATTTTTATATAAATTTAGTATTTATATAAAAACATCATTCTAAATTAAGTAACATATTTTTAAAGATTCTTGCTCTTACTTTATCTTTAGTGTCTTTATCTAGTCTTAAAACATTGTCACTTGTTGCTACTTTTAGCAATTTAGCTTCTTTTGTCTCTAATATATCATATGTTAAAAAATCACTAATTAATATGTCTATTTCATTTGATGTTATTTCATTTCCTATGTTATTTATGATATGCATAATATAATCAGATTTTGTATTACTTACTTTTTTTATTGTGATGTGTCCTCCACCACCTCTTCTACTTTCTACATAATATCCTTGAGATGGCTTAAATCTAGTTGCTATAACGTAGTTGATTTGTGATGGAACACAGTTGAATTGTTCTGCTAATTCGTTTCTTTGTATTTCAATGCTATCTTCTTCATCAAATAATTCTTTAATAAATTCTTCTATTATATCTGACATTCTCATTCTACTTTCTCCTTTCCTTTATAGCAGATTTAATTAGTAATTATTCTATTTTGCAATAATATTCAAATTTTTTTCATTTATTATAGAAAGCCTAATGAAATATTTTATATTTAAAAATTCTTATACTAGAAATTATTTTTATAACATAAGATTCTTGATTGACTTTGACTTTCTTTGACCTACAATATCATTATACTCCTTATAGAATTTTTTTCAAGAACATTTTTTGACTTTCTTTGACCTTTTATATGTATAAAATTTAATTTTATATATCCTTACTTGATTTTTCTTCCTTTTTTGCTATTTCTCTTCTTATATCTTTAATTATTATATTTTGTTTTCATTCTTTTTATCTATTGTTTTTTCTTGTTTATCAGTTGTCATTTCTTGCAACTTTTGTGCTTTTTCTTTTTGCTCTGGTAAAGATACCCATGCAAAATAAGAAGATATAAATTCACCATACTTAGTAGCATCTTCTCCTACTTCTGACACACCATATTCTACTTGTTTTTCTTTTTCTTCTTTTTTATTTTCTTTATTCATAAAATGCACACTCCAATTTATATTTTTATATTATAGGAAAGTTTTATATATGTATAAATATTTAATATGTATTCTACAAACTTTCCTATAATACATTTCATACAAATTCGCCAAATCTAATTAGACACATAGACAAATATGAAGAGTATTTATGTTAAATCATACTCCTTTTATTGTTATTATGTGCATTTTTTTTTATTTTATTCAATTTCGAAGTTTTTATTGGAAATTTATGATATTAATAAAATATAAGATAGTAAAACAGTTTGAATAAAAGCCTATATTTTCTTATAATAGCACATAGGCTTTATTTTTTTATTTTTTGCTCTATTCCATAAATTTTGCAATTCTGCATATCTATAATATTTTTACCTTTTTCGAATCTCTTTTCATGCTTGTTTAATTTATCTGTATGACCTACTAAAACTTCTAATATTAGGTTTATTTTTTCTCCATGTTCAACTTCTATTCTTGTTACAGTATTTCCCAAGCGTGTTAATTCTTCTTTTGTTTCTTTTTGTTCTTTTTTCATTTTCTTTTGTTCATTATCCATTACATTTAAAATTGCATATATTTCTTCTTGATTATCTTTTACTTTATATAATGTTTTTTCAATTTGTTTTACATTCTTTTCTATATTTTGTATGTTACTTTTCATGTCATATTGTTCATTCTTCATTTCTTGTTGCTCTTTTTTCATCTCTTGTTGTTCTTTTTTCATTTCTTGCTGTTCTTTTTTCATCTCTTGTTGTTCTTTATAAATTTTTAATAACAGTTCATCTCTTTTTTCCTGTCCTTCTTTCATATTTTGCTGTTCTTTCTTCATCTCTAGTTGCTCTTTTTTCATTTCTTGTTGCTCTTTTTTCATCTCTTGTTGTTCTTTTTTCATTTCTTGCTGTTCTTTTTTCATTTCTTGCTGCTCTTTTTTCATTTCTTGCTGCTCTTTTTTCATTTCTTGCTGCTCTTTTTTCATCTCTTGTTGTTCTTTATAAATTTTTAATAACAGTTCATCTCTTTCTTCTTGTCTCATTCTATACCTCCTTTCTTATAAAATTAAATTTTACTGCTAGCATCTATATTATATATTCATTAAATATGTTTGTCAACATTTTTTCGTCTCCTTTTTTCGACATTTTTTTGATGTAAACTATAAATATCAGTTTGGCTTAAAAGTTCATAAAATAAACACAAATCTATTTCTTTTTTCCCAGATATATGATATAATACTAATAATTGGTATAAAAGGAGGAATTTATATGTGGCAAATTTGGTTAATACTTGCAGGAGTTTTTTTAATTGTTGAAATTATTACAGTTGGTTTCTTAATTTTTTGGTTATCCATAGGAGCTTTACTTGCTATGGTAGTTAGTTTCTTTACCAACAACATAATTATACAAACTGCTGTATTTGTTGTATCTTCAGCTATTCTAATTTTAGCTACAAAACCATTTGTTCAAAAATTTGCCAACAATAAAAATACCATTCAAACTAATGTATATTCAACAATTGGAAAAACAGGAATGGTAATTAAAGAAATAGATTCTATCAATTCTACTGGTCAAATCAAAGTTAATGGAGAAATTTGGTCAGCAGTAGGAGTAGATAATATGGCTATCCTCAAAGGTACCGAAGTAGAAATTAAAGAAATACAAGGTGTTAAAGCAATTGTAGCACCTATCCAAAAATAATTTTATAGGAGGATGTAATTATGGGATTTTTACTAGTTTTACTTGTTATTATTTTAATAATAGCAGCAATGTCTATTAAAATCGTTAAACAATCTGAGGTGTATATTATAGAAAGATTAGGTAAGTTTTATAAAGTAGCTGATGCTGGTCTTACCATTATAATTCCATTTTTTGACCATGTTAGAAGTGTTGTTAGTTTAAAACAACAAACTATGGATGTTCCACCTCAAGGAGTTATTACAAAAGATAATGTTACTATTACAATTGATACAGTCGTTTTCTATCAAATAACAGACCCTGCAAAAGCAGTTTATGAAATTCAAAGTTTAAAAAAAGGTATAGAATACCTTGCAATTACAACAATTCGTGATATTATTGGTAAAATGGACTTAGATGAAACATTTAGCTCAAGAGATGGTATTAACAATAAACTAAGAGTTGTATTAGATGAAGCAACTGACAGATGGGGTTGTAAAATTGATCGTGTAGAAATTAAAGATATTACTCCACCAGCTGACATACGTGATGCGATGGAAAAAGAAATGAATGCAGAAAGAAATAAAAGAGCTTTAATTTTAGAGTCAGAAGCACAAAGACAATCTGCAATTACTATTGCAGAAGGTAAAAAACAAGCTGCTATATTAGAAGCAGAAGCTGACAAAGAAGCAAGAATCAGAAGAGCTGCTGGTGAAGCACAGGCAATTCGTGAAGTAGCTGATGCTAAGGCTAAAGAAATTCAAATGGTTTATGATGCAATGAAAAAAGCTAACCCAAATGATACTCTTGTTCAATTAAAATCTTTAGAAGCATTACAAGAAGTTGCCAAAGGTGATGCTAATAAAGTATTCATACCTTTTGAAGCAACAAGTGCATTAAGCTCATTAGGTGCTATTAAAGAAGTAATGAAAGACAAAGAAAATAAATAAATCAAAAAATTTGTATGTAACTATAGTAACTAAATAAATACATTAAAGACGAAGCATGTAATTTTTAAACAATGCCTTCTTTATTATATTATAGGAAAGTCAACGTTCCACAGAAAATTGCTTTGTAATTTACGCGAGAGAACAATAGTGGGCTGATTGATATTCTCTAATTTTTATATGTAGTGTTCAGCCCACGTTTAATTGTTCGTCTGCCAAATTTGCTTTAGCAAATTTGTGTAGAATGTTTGATGTTATAGGGAAAATCTTTGATTTTTCCTATAACAGAACAAAGACATGGCATGAAAAGCTATCTAAAAGGTCATAAAATTTTAATCATGCCACTCTTTTGTTCTTATACAAATTTTCTTGGAACTCTATTTGATATTGTACTTAATATTTCATAATTAATTGTATTATTTGAATGTGCTATCTCTTCCAAAGTTATTTTTTCATTATCCCAAATAAACACATCATCTCCTACTTTTACATTTTCTAAGTCTGTAACATCAGCCATAAAGCTATCCATACAAACTTTTCCAATAATAGGTACTTTTTGACCATTAATTAGTATTTTTCCATTATTAGATAAATTTCTTCTAAAACCATCTGCATAACCAATTGGAACAGTTGCTATTTTGCTCTTTCTTTTTGTAATAAAATCCCTTGCATAACTAATACTTGTTCCATTTTCTACAGTTTTCAAAAAAGTAATTTTAGATTTTAAAGTAGCTACTGGTCTCAAGTTAATATTTTCTAATGTATCTTCTGCTGATTTATAGCCATACATAATCATTCCTGGTCTTACTAAATTATATTGTGCTTTTGGATAATTAATAATACCATTAGAAGCCAATATATGAATATATTTAATATCTTTTGTTTGTTTTTTAACTATATCTACTGCTTGTTCAAATATGTTTAATTGCTCATTTGTATATTTATCATCTATATCTGGTGAAGACAAATGTGTATAAATACCTTCTATTTGAATATTTTTAGTTTTTTGTACTTGTTCTATAAAACTTTGTATTTGTTCAAGTACTATTCCTGTTCTTCCCATACCAGTCTCTATTTCCAAATGAACTCTTAATTTTACGTTTTGCCTTTGTACTTCATCTAAAAATTCATTAGATGATAAACCTATTACTAGATTATTTTCTATAATTTTATTTATCTCACTAATTGCTGGTTGATTTAAAATAAATATCTCCTTTTTATATCCTACTTTTCTTAAATTAACACCTTCATCTACAGTTGCTAACCCTATTATTCCAAAATCATTAATTACATCTAACCTTGTATTTATATATGTTCCATAAGCATTTGCCTTCATAATTGGCATAATAATAGTTTCAGGTTTTAATTTGCTTTTTATCTGACTAAGATTATATTTAAAATTATCAATATTTATTTCCATTATAGTTGGTCTTGTTATTTCATTTTTCATTTTTACTTAGTATTCCTTCCTTAAACCAAAGAAACATGATTTTTACACCTCAGAATATTACTGATTTATTTATCAAATTATTATAACTAACCTAATACTTATATTTTACAAATTAAAATACACTACTAGTCCACCTATAATAGCTATTATAAATCCTAAAATTTTTAACCCTTGTGTAGCATCATTTTGGTCTCCAAAGCTAAAAAACCTTTTCGTTATAATACGTGCATCATATATTAATATTGTTCCTAATAAAACTAATATTACTCCAATTAATTTTAATATTACATTTAACATTTAAAATCAACATCCTTTTCTATTTAATAATACTATTTAAAATACCAAAAGTCAACAATATTACATCTTTAAAAATCTTTATATTTCAATTCTATCCATAAATTTGTCTTTTATTAATTGCTTTAATAAAAGATTTTCTTCTTTTTCTAATTTATGATCATCATCTAATATTTTTTGGGCAACAATTTGGACTGATTTTAATATTGGCATATCTTCAAATAAATTTGCAATTTTAAATTCTGGCAATCCATGTTGCATTGTTCCAAAGAAATCTCCAGAACCTCTTAATTCTAAATCTTTTTCTGATATAACAAAACCATCATTTGTACTGCACATTACTTTCATTCTCTCTCTTACTGTTTCTCCTTTGCCTTCATATTTTAATACACAATAAGATTGATAATCTCCTCTACCTACTCTTCCTCTTAATTGATGTAAAGCAGCTAATCCAAATCTTTCTGCATTTTCAATTACCATGATATTTGCATTTGGAACATCTACACCTACTTCAATAACAGTTGTAGAAATTAAAATATCTATTTCTCCAGCCTTAAATTGTTCCATAATTTCCTCTTTTTCTTTAGGACGCATTTTACCATGAATATAGCTTACTCTATATTGTGGAAAAACTTCTTTTTTATAAGCTTCATATAAAACTTCTACTGATTTTAAATCTAATTCTTCATTTTCTTCAACTAATGGACAAACTACATAAGCCTGACGTTGCTCTTGTATTTGTTTTTCAATAAAAGCATTTATTCTATTAGTCATACTTTTTTGAACAGCGAAAGTTTCTACTTTTTTTCTGTTTGGTGGCAATTCATCAATAATAGAAATATCTAAATCACCATATAAAATTAAAGCTAGTGTTCTAGGTATTGGTGTTGCTGTCATAACAAGTACATCTGGATTTTCCCCTTTTTGTGCTATTTTTGTTCTTTGCTTTACCCCAAATCTATGTTGCTCATCTGTTACTACTAAACCTAACTTTTTAAATTTTACATTTTCTTCTATAATGGCATGTGTTCCTATCAAAATATCAATATCTCCATTTGCTAATCTTTCTAACAAATCTTCTTTTTTCTTTTTAGAAATGCCTGATATTAATAGTTCACAATTTATATTTAATTCTTCTAATATTTTTTTGAAATTTTCTAAATGCTGGCTTGCAAGTATTGCTGTTGGAGCCATAATAGCTACTTGGTATCCACATTTTACTGCTTTATAAGCTGCACACATTGCAACTACTGTTTTTCCAGAACCCACATCTCCTTGTAATAATCTGTTCATAGAAGTTCTGGCTTCCATGTTTTTGTCAATTTCTTCTAATACTTTAAGTTGGGCTTTTGTTAATTTGAATGGCAACTTGTTTATTACATCTGACATTTTTACATTTTTATCAAATTCAATTCCAATGTCATCATTTAAATAACTATTTTTTAATTCTAATAAAGCTAATTGTGTTGACAATAATTCCTCAAAAACTAGTCTTTTCCTTGCTTTATTAAAATCATCAAAATCTGTTGGAAAATGTATATGATTTATTGCTTCATTAATCCCCATTAAATTATATTGTTCTAACAAATATTTTGGCAAAGTTTCTTGTAATTTTTTATCTACTTCTAATAAACCACTCTCCATAATCTTTCTTAACACATTTTGTGATAATTGATATGTTAATGGATAAAGTGGAATGATTTTTCCTGTATTAAAGTTTTTCTCCTTTTCATCAAATACAGGTGACATCATTGTTAATTTCCCAAAATTATTGGTTATTTTCCCATAAAATTTGTACTTTTCTCCTACTTGAAATCTATTTTTTAAATAACTTTGATTAAACCACATCATTGTACAACTTGCTGTTTCATCTCTAACTATTAACTTTTGCATTGTTTTGCCTTTTAATCTATTGTCAATAACTTTACCACAAACAATTGCTTCGATTAGTACTTCTTCTCCATTTGTACATTCTCCTAGATTTTTTGGCTTGCTCCTATCTTCATATGTTCTAGGATAATATGTAATCAAATCTTTTAATGTAAAAATTCCTATTTTATTTAATAATTGTACTCTATTAGGACCTACTCCTTTGATATATTTTACATCTTTATCTAAATCCATCTATTTCTCCTTTTGATGATTCTGAGGACAGAGAAAATTTTTATCAAATTTTTAATAATTTAAAGTCTAATCCATCTGCACTAACTAATTTAAAATCTATTCCATAATATTGTCCTTCTACAGCTTCCTTTATAGACATACTATGTAAATGCCCATAGTAACATCTTTTTATATTGTATTGCATTAAAGTTCTTACAAATTCACTTATTTCATTGTTTAAAAGATTGCTCTTAATAATTGGTGGATAATGAAAAAATACTATTATTTCCTTGTCTTGATTTTCATTTAACCTTATTGCTTCTTTTAATGAAATTTCTAACCTTGCTATTTCCCTATTTAAAAGTTTTTTGTCTTCTCCCTCTTCATTTTGTCCCCATCCTCTTGTTCCTGCAATTATATAGTTTCCATATTGATATGCAGAATTATAAAGAAAATCAACATTTTTAAAATTATTTTCTTTTAAAAAGTTTCTCATACTTGTTACTGTTGTCCACCAATAGTCATGATTTCCTTTTAATAATATTTTTTTACCAGGCAATTCATTCAAATACGCAAAATCTTCATATGTATCTTTTAAATATGTCGACCACGAAAAATCACCAGGTAATACTACTAGGTCATTTTCTTTTACTTTCTCTTTCCAATTTTTTCTTATTTTTTCTTCATGCCCTTTCCAATTATCACCAAATATACTCATTGGTTTGTCTTCATGATAAGACAAATGCAGATCTCCTATCGTATATATTGACATCTATTTCTCCATTTCTATTAGTTACTTTTGACATTTAATTAATCTTTTGTAAAGTTTTCTTTTTGTAATTTTTAATAACTAAAACTACAATTTTAAATTTGGTATTGCATTTAAGTCTAATGTGCTTCTATTTCCTTCGATATAATTATAATATCCAGCTGAAGCAATCATTGCTGCATTATCAGTACATAGTTTTAAGTCTGGCATATATACATTTATTTGTTGTTCTTCTAATTCTAAAAATTCTTTTCTAATATAGGAATTACAAGATACTCCTCCTGCTAATGCAATTGTTTTTATTCCAGTCTTTTCAATTGCTTTATTTACATTTTCCATTAATATTTGTGTAATTGTTTTTTGAAAACTTGCACATAAATCTGCTTTATTTACATTTGGATTTTTATGGTGTAAATTTATTACTGCTGTTTTTATTCCACTAAAACTAAAATCTAAAGTATCATCATTAAAATGTGTTTTGGGTAATTCTATATTTGCTTGTCCGACTTTTAGCTAAATTATCTACTTTAGGTCCACCTGGATAACCTAGACCTATTACTCTAGCAACTTTGTCAAAAGCTTCTCCGGATAGCATCATCTCTAGTCTTTCCTAATACTTCAAACTCTGTATATGATTTTACATGAATAATTTGTGTATTTCCTCCTGACATCATAATACATAAAAAAGGTGGCACTAATTCTCTGTATGTTAGATAATTTGATGCAATATGACCTTGAATATGGTTTACTCCTACAAATGGAATGTTATTGGCAAATGATAATGCTTTTGCATAAGAAAGTCCTACTAATAAAGCTCCTACTAGTCCTGGACCATAAGTTGGAGTTATAATGTCAATATCTTTTAATTCCACTTTTGCTTCTTCTAATGCTTTTTTTGCAACTCTTGAAATAGCTTCAATATGATTTCTTGATGCTATTTCTGGAACTACACCACCATATTTTTCATGGATTGGAATTTGTGTATCTATTACATTCGAAAGAACCTCTCTACCATTTTTTACAATGGCTACAGAGGTTTCATCACAACTTGATTCAATTCCCATACTTAAAATAATGTTTTTTTCCATTTTAGTTTTCCTTTCAAAGTTTTATCCGAAAATTGCTGTGGAAATTGCCATAATTCCTGATGTTATTCCAGTTATTGCTGGTGATATTATGATACCTGCAATTCCTGTTATCCATATTGCAACAAATATAATATAAAATATTTGTTCATTATTTATAAACCACTGTTTTGCATTATAAGGCAAAAATGGCATTATAATCTTTGAACCATCTAAAGGAGGCAAAGGTATTAAATTAAATACTCCTAATCCAACGTTAACTGCTATTGCAGAAACTAGCATTGGTATAACAATTTCTCCTACTTTTGACATTAAAAATCCTATACCTGCAAATTTGCTAATTGCACCGTAAAATTAATGCTAATATAAAAGCTAATATTATATTTGTTAATGGTCCTGCAACAGATACAATAGCTTCTCCTTTTTCCATTGAAATTTTTCTTGTATAGTTAATAGGGTTTACATGTACTGGCTTACCCCAACCAAATCCTGCAAATACTAACATAAGTGTTCCAATTGGATCTAAATGGTCTAATGGATTTAAACTTAATCTTCCTTCATTTTTAGCTGTATTATCTCCTAATTTGTATGCTGCAAAACCATGTGCAAATTCATGAAAAGTAATTGCTACTAATACACCTGGTATACTAACTAATAAAGAAAATAATTGACCTGGATCATTGATGTATTGCATTACTGTTGATAATACCATAATTGCTATTATGATATAAATAATTCTTTTATCAAATGAAAAATTAAACATTTATAAACTCCTTTGTATTCCCCTTTTATTTTCAAGACATATTTAAAATTATTGTTTCACAAAATGTGATATAAGAAACACTCCCTAATTTACAATTGGCTTCATTGTTGGGAATAATAGCACATCTCTAATAGATGGACTGTCTGTTAATAACATTATAAGTCTATCTATTCCGATTCCTAATCCACCTGTTGGAGGCATTCCATATTCTAGTGCTTGGATAAAGTCATCATCCATCATACCAGCTTCTTCGTCTCCTGCTTCTCTTGCTTCTACTTGCTTTTTAAATCTCTCATATTGGTCAATTGGGTCATTTAATTCTGAAAATGCATTTCCATATTCACGACCACCTATGAAAACTTCAAATCTTTCTGTTAGGCGTGGGTCTTCTTTCTTTTTCTTTGCAAGTGGTGATATTTCAATTGGGTAATCATATATAAATGTTGGTTGTACTAATGTTTTTTCTACATATTCATCAAAAAATAGGCTAATAACATCTCCTCTTGTTTCTTTTGTTTTGTCTGGTATTTCAATATTTCTTTCTTTTGCAAGTTTAACTGCTTCTTCATCTGTTTGTATTTCATTGAAGTCTACTCCACATGCTTCTTTTATAGAGTCTATCATTGTTATTCTTTTCCATCCAGGTGTTAAATCAATTTCTTGTCCTTGATAAGTTACTTTTGTTGTTCCTTTTACTTTTATAGCACATTTTGAAAATAATTCTTCTACCATGTCCATCATATCATTGTAGTCTGCATATGCTTCATATAACTCTATTGATGTAAATTCTGGATTATGACGTATGTCCATTCCCTCATTTCTGAATATTCTTCCCATTTCGTATACTTTGTCATATCCACCTACAATTAATCTTTTTAGATTTAATTCTGTTGCTATTCTTAAATACATATCTATGTTTAATGCATTATGGTGTGTGATAAATGGTTTTGCAGTAGCTCCACCAGATATTGTATTTAACATTGGTGTGTCAACTTCTAAATAACCTTTTTCGTCTAATATGCTTCTGATTTCTGTAATTATTTTGCTTCTCATTTCAAATGTTTTCTTTACTTCTGGATTCATAATTAAGTCTACATATCTTTGACGATAACGTAAGTCTATATCTTTTAAACCATGGAATTTTTCTGGTAATGGTCTTAGTGATTTTGATAATAGTGTTACTTCTTTTGCATGTATTGATATTTCTTCTGTTTTTGTTTTAAATACAAAACCTGTTATTCCTATGATGTCTCCTATATCCCATGTTTTGAAAGCTTTGTAGCTTTCTTCTCCTAAGTCATTAATACTTACATAACTTTGGATTTTTTCATCACTGTCTTGTATTGTGCAAAAAGATGCTTTTCCCATTATTCTTTTTGCTATAATTCTTCCTGCTACTGTTACGTCTTTTTCTTCATATTCATCATAGTTTTCTTTGATTTCTCCTGCTGTATTGGTTCTATTAAATTTTGTTACTTGATATGGGTCTTCCCCTTTTTCTTGTAATTCGGCTAATTTGTCTCTTCTAATTTGCATTAGATGGTTTATGTCTAATTCTTCTACTTCATTGTTATTTTGATTGCTGTTTTCCTGCATTGTTAATCACATTCCCTTCTTGAGGTATATATCTAGTTGTAAAAGTTTTCTCCAACTAACTCTCCTCTTTTTTAATTTTTGTATATTATATAGCAAAATTTGGTAAAAGTAAAGGTTTAGCAATGATATAAGTAAATTAATTGGTTACATGACATATAATACTAGACGGAAAGAATGATCTTTGTCAGCATTTCCACTATCATTGAAACGGTAAGAAGCTGAACCAGTACCATCGTAAGTACCACCTCTACGGACAAAAGGATAGCTGGTGTTGTATGTACTTTTTTCTGCTACATATTCCCAAGCATTTCCCTCTAAATCATAAATATTACATACTTTATCTGCTTCATTGTTTCCTGCTATTGTTACACTACTTCCTACATGTCTACTGCTATCTGATTTTGTTACATTATAAGTTTTATTTGTTCCATCTACTCTGGGTTTGCTAGAAATAAATGCCATTGTCATATCCCATTGTATTCCTGATATTAATGCACTTTTTACATTTTCATTATTAATAAATTCCTTTGCTGTTGACTTTGCATTTACTTGAAGAATATTAGTCCATATATTTGCTCTTTTTTTGCTTACCAATGTACCTGTTCCTTCTTTTCCTGCCTCGTATCTTGACATATAAAATCCTTTTGCACTTCTTACAAGTGATTCTTCATTTATTATTCCATCTGGTAAATAATTTGTATCATCAATTGCTTTTGCCGACATATCAACACTTTCATAAGTTTTATTTTTTTCATATTTCGTTTCATCTAACACTGGTATCCACACAAATTGGTTTCCTTTTGCAACCTTTGCATTTGCATTATCCTCTGTGTCCTCCATACTATCAGATATAACTAACCCTTCCTCTACATTATCCAATCCTGGTACAATCATAAAACCTACTGGTATTATTGCTGTACCATTGTTTGTATATTCTTTATTAATATCTGTAACAATTTTTCCTACTTTAGCATTAATTTCTACAACCTTTAATTCAGATATTACATTACCATTTTGTATACATATTTCATAATCTTCTTTTTCTGTTACTATAAAACTTGTTTCTTCAGTTGTATTCCAATAATTTGTATCTTTTACACGATACTTTACCTGCCATTTATTGATATATCCATTATATTGAATATTTATAATATTAATTCTCCATTTATTGTTTGCTACTTTTTCTAATTTAGTATCAAATGTTGGTTTTTCTTGATTTTCTTCATATTCAACATTATATGAACTATTTGGTATTTGGCTAAGTGTATAATAAACTTTTCCTTCATAATTTAATCCTTCGTAACTTATTACACTTCTTTTTTGCAGATTTACAAAAAAATCATGTTCAATTCCATCAATACCTAATTGTTTAATAGTTTCTTTACTCCAAAAACGATAACCTGTTTTGTCTGTAATTCCAGTTGTTGGATCTTGTGCTAATTCTGCAAAAACTTTATTTGCTTGTTCCTCTGTACTTCCTGTAATATTGTCTCCTATTTCCATTGTTTTATCTTCTTCATAAATACTATTTATTTTTGCTTGCATTGTTTTTAATTCTGTTGTAAATGCTGTAAATTTAGAAGAATTAACTATACTAATTCCACTATAAGTTGCAATTGATGCTAATATAATTAATATAGTTATTGTAACAACTAATGTTATTAAGGTTATTCCTTTCTCCTTTTTCATTTGTTACCTCCTTGTATTCTCTTCTTCCATCCCAAATACACAAACTGCTTATTGGCTGGGGTGGTAGGGTTCGAACCTACGCATCGATGGGTCAGAGCCATCTGCCTTACCACTTGGCT
>JAAWEC010000074.1 GCA_022794095.1 Clostridia bacterium | reverse complement strand
TGTTATTGATTTGGAGAAGGAGGCTAAGGAAAATGGACTAGAGGTTGATGTAAATAATTCTAACATTGATTCTGCCCCAGAAATTAAAAAGAATCCCATTTCCTCTGAGGCTCAGTTTAATAAGACATCTTTAAATCCTAAATATACTTTTGAAACTTTTGTTATTGGTGATAATAATGAGTTTGCAAATGCTGCAGCCTTGGCTGTTGGTAATAATGAACCGGCTTCAGCTTATAGTCCTTTGTTTTTGTATGGGGGCGTAGGTCTACGGTAAAACTCATTTGATGCATGCTATTGGTAATAGAATGATTGAAAAGAATAGGGATTGCAATGTTTTATATGTTACTTCTGAAAAATTTACTAATCAATTGATTAATGCAATTAAGGATAATAAGAACGAAATTTTCAGGCAAAAATATAGGAATATTGATGTTTTACTTATTGATGATATTCAGTTTATTGGTGGAAAGGATAGGGTTCAAGAGGAGTTTTTTCACACTTTTAATACTTTGTATGAAGAGCATAAGCAAATTGTTCTATCTAGTGATAAGCAACCTAAGGATATTCCATTTTTGGAGGATAGACTTAAATCAAGATTTGAGTGGGGACTTTTGGCTGATATTTCAATTCCTAGTTATGAAACTCGTCTTGCTATTTTGAGGAAAAAAGCTCAAGAAGAGAGTATTGTTATTGATGATTATATTCTTTCTAACATTGCTAATCGTATTGATTCTAATATTAGAGAACTAGAGGGAGTATTTAATAAAATTGTTGCAATGGCTTCTTTGACTCATAGTCCAATTACTATTGAATTGGCTGAAAGTACTATTAATGAGTTTAAGTATGAAAAAGAAAAGGTTATTTCTTGTGATTTTATTAAAGAAACTGTTGCTAAATATTTTAGTATTAATAAAGATGATTTGTCTAGTAACAAGCGTTCTAATGATATTGCTTTTCCAAGACAAATTGCTATGTATTTGTGTAGAGAGATTGCAAATATGTCTTATCCTCAAATTGGAAATGACTTTGGTGGTAGGGATCATTCTACTGTTATGCATGGTTGTAAGAAGATAGAAAAGGAAATTAAAGAAAAAAACAATACTAAATTGATTGTGGAAAGTGTTAAAAATATTATTATTGATGGCAAACAATAATAGATTATATGTTTTTTTGATTTTTTTTGAATTTGTGTTTGAAAAATTATTGTTCGTGAAAAACTTTTCAATCTATTCTTACGGAAATAATAGATTTGATATCCACACCTAGTTGTTAATATGTTGTTTATAAGGTGTGTATATATCATTTTTACACAATTGTTATTGGAAAGTGTGGATAATTTATTTAGTTTTCCACTGACTTATTAACAACAGTTTTTCTAGGGATTTTAACTTTCAACATAGTTTTCCACGTTTTCCACAATACCTAATACTATTACTACTAATAATTATTATATTTATATAAAGGAGGAAGCAAAATGAAAATAGTTTGTTATAAGGATACCATCCTTAAGGCTATTAATTCCGTAGTAAAAGGTGTAGCATCAAAAACTACAATGCCTATACTAGAAGGAATCTTAATTCAAACAAATGATAATGAAATAAAATTAACTACTTATGATTTAGAAATTGGTATTGAGTATGTTATGAATTGTGAGGTAAAAGAACAAGGTAGTACAGTTGTTAATGCTATTATGTTTAGTGAAATTATTAGAAAATTACCAAATACTGAAATCCATATTTCTGTTAATGCTAAAAATTTGTTAGAAATAGAATGTGAGGGGTCTTTATATAAACTTGCTACTATGAATCCAGAAGAATTTCCAGAACTTCCTAAGATTGAGGTTGAAAATTCTATTGAATTAGATCAATGTGTTTTAAAAAATATGATAAGGAAAACAATTTTTGCAGTAAGTCAAGAGGAGAGTAGGCAAATTTTTACAGGTTGTTTATTTGAAATTGAGAATAATAAGCTAAGTTTGGTTTGTGTTGATGGATTTCGTTTAGCTTTGAGGTCTATATTCTTAAATAAACAAAGTAATGATTTTAAGGCTGTTATTCCAGGTAAAACTTTAAATGAGGTTAATAAGATTATATCTGATGGGTTTGAGCCTGTGAAAATTGGAATTGCTAAGAATCAAGCTTTGTTTGAAATGGATAATTGTAAGGTTGTTACTAGGATTTTAGATGGAGAGTTTTTAAATTATAAAAATGTTATTCCAAGTAATTGGGAAACAAGAATTAAAGTAAATACAAATAACATTCAAGATAGTTTTGAGAGGATTAGTTTGATTTCTGCTTCAACAGTGGAGAAGGAGAAGAAGTATCCTGTAAAGGTTCAAGTTGATATTGGTAAGGTTATTATTTCTTGTACTACACAGACAGGAGATGCTAAGGAAGAGTTATATGTTGAAACTGAAGGAAAGAATTTAGAAGCAGGTTTTAATCCTAAGTATTTCTTAGATTGTTTGAAGGCTATTGATGATGATGAGGTTTTTGTTGAGTTTGGAACTAGTATTTCTCCTTGTTTAATTAAGCCTATTGAAAATAATGAGTATACTTATATGATTTTACCAATTAGGTTAAAAGAAGATGATTAGAGGTAGAGTTTTTCTGCCTTTAAATTTTTAAATAAAAAAAATGAAAAATTATAAATAAGTTATACACAATTTATTTATTATATGTGTATAACAATTTTTTAGAGGTAAAAAAACAGAGTTTTAAAAATATATTTGAAGATATTTAGAGTAAATTGTATATAAATGCTATAAAATAATTTTATATGCACATAAAAAAATATAAATGAATATATTTGAATATTTTTTTATATAAAAAATTCGAGGCACGAAAATGCAAAATAAGCTGTTTTTATTTTTAGGGAATATATTTAGTTTATAAAAAGAAAATTAGAATAAATTAGATAAAAATAGTAAAAAAAAGAAAATTGAAAAAAAATTATACACAAATGGAGAATGAAATGTGGATTACAAAAATTAAATTGAAGAATTTTAGAAATTACAAAAATGAAGAAATTATTTTAGATAAAAATATTAATTTATTTTTTGGTGAAAATGCACAAGGTAAGACAAATATTATAGAATCAATTTTTTTGGCTAGTATGGGGAAGTCTTTTCGAGCTAAAAAAGATAAAGAGATGATTAATTTAGATTCTGAATGTGCAGAAGTAGAAATTGAATATGAAAAGTCTGATAGAGATGGGAAAGTTAAGATTGAGTTATTTAATAAAAAAAATATTTTTTTAAATGGAATTAAAATAAAAAAATTAAGTGAATTATTAGGTAATATTAATACTGTTATTTTTACTCCAGATGATATTAATATTTTAAAAGGAAGTCCTCAAAATAGACGAAGGTTTTTAGATATAATGATTAGTCAATTAAAACCTAATTATATGTATCATTTAAATTTATATTTAAAAACAATTGAACAAAGAAATAATTATTTAAAACAAATTAAAGAAGAAAAAAAGGATGAAAATTTATTAGATATTTGGGATGAAAAATTAATTGAAGAGGCAGATATTATTTTTAAATATAGAAATGAATATATGAAAAAAATAAAAGAAAAAATAAAAAAAATTCATGGAGAAATTACAAATAATAAAGAAGAAATTGAAATTGATTATTTTTCTGAATGTACTAGTAAAGAAATTTATTTAAATTTATTAAAGCAAAGAAGAAAATTAGATATTATAAAAGGTTTTACTACAAAGGGAATTCATCGAGATGATTTTTTTATAAAAATAAATAATAAACAATTAGATATTTATGGTTCTCAAGGGCAACATAGAACTGCAATTCTTTCTTTAAAGTTATCAGAGTTAAATATTGTAAAAGAAGAAATTGATGAAGAACCAGTTTTATTATTAGATGATTTTATGTCTGAGCTTGATGAAAAAAGAATTAAAAGCTTTTTAGAAAAAATTGAAGATACACAAGTTATTATTACATGTACTGAAAAATTAGAGGTTGAAAATAAAAAGATTTTAATATATAATGTGGAAGAACGGTAAATTAATAGAGAATAAATAAGAATTAACAAAGGTGGAGCATGTAAGGTAATCTCAAGGGTAAAAAATTTTTAATCATGTTCCTTTGGTTTTATAAAAGGAGGAAACTAAAATGGAAAAATTTGAGCATGAATATGGTGCTGAGCAAATTCAAGTATTGGAAGGATTAGAGGCTGTTAGGAAAAGACCAGGAATGTATATAGGTAGTACATCTGTTAGAGGATTACATCATTTAGTTTATGAAATTGTAGATAATGGTGTTGATGAGGCACTAGCTGGTTATTGTACAGAAATTAATGTAGTTATTGAGCCAGGAAATATTATCTGTGTGACAGATAATGGTAGGGGAATTCCTGTTGAAATTCACCCTAAAACTAAAATTTCTACTGCAGAAACTGTTTATACTGTGTTACATGCAGGAGGTAAGTTTGGTGGAGATAGTGGGTACAAAGTATCTGGAGGACTTCATGGAGTTGGTGCATCTGTTGTTAATGCTTTATCAAATTGGACTGAAGTTGAGATTAAAAGAGATGGTAGTCTTTATAAAATGAAGTTTGAAAAAGGTAAGACAATTCAACAACTAGAGAAAATAGGAGATGCAACTGGAACAGGTACAAAGGTTAGATTTTTTGCTGATGATACTATTTTTGAAAGTACAGAATATGAGTATGATGTTTTAGAAAAGAGATTTCGTGAGATTGCCTTTTTAACTAAAGGTTTGAAGATTACTATTGAAGATCAAAGAGAGGAAACACCAAAAAAAGCAGAGTTTTGTTTTGAGGGTGGTTTGATTTCTTTTGTTGAATTTTTAAATAAAAATAAGGAAAAATTACATAAATCTCCAATTTATATTGAAAAGACAGATGGAGAAGTTCCTGTAGAAATTGCAATTCAGTATACTTCTAGTTATTCTGAAAATATTTATACTTTTACTAATAATATTAATACAATTGAGGGAGGAACTCATTTAGAGGGATTTAAAAGGTCTTTAACAAAAGTTTTTAATGATTATGCAAGAAGTCATAAAATTTTAAAGGAGAAAGATCCAAATTTGCAAGGTGAAGACATTAGAGAAGGGATTACTGCTGTTGTTTCTGTAAAGGTAAAAGAACCACAATTTGAAGGACAAACTAAGACAAAGCTTGGAAATAGTGAAGTAACAGGTGTTGTTCAAAGTATGGTTAATGAATCTTTATCAAGCTTTTTAGAGGAAAATCCAAATGTTGCAAAAGCTGTTTTAGAAAAATGTATTAGTGCATCAAGAGCAAGGGAAGCAGCAAGAAAAGCAAGAGAATTAGCAAGGAAAAAAAGTTCTTTAGAGACATCAACTTTACCAGGTAAGCTTGCAGATTGTAGTAGTAAAAACCCAGATGAATGTGAAGTTTATATTGTTGAGGGAGATTCTGCTGGTGGTAGTGCAAAACAAGGTAGAGATAGGAAGTTTCAAGCTATTTTACCTCTTTGGGGAAAAATGTTGAATGTTGAAAAAGCAAGAGCAGATAAAATTTATGGAAATGATAAATTAAATCCTGTAATTTTAGCTGTAGGAGCAGGTATTGGTAGTGATTTTGATGTAACTAAAATAAGATATGGTAAGGTTATTATTATGGCTGATGCTGATGTTGATGGGGCGCATATTAGAACATTATTATTGACATTTTTCTTCCGTTATATGAGACCTTTAATAGAAAATGGTAATGTATTTTTAGCTCAACCACCATTGTATAAATTATCAAAAAAGGGAATGGAAGATAAATATTGTTATACAGATGAAGATTTGGAAAAAGCTTATAAAGAGCTAGAAGAAAAAGGAATTTCAAGAGAACAATTAGGACTTCAAAGATATAAAGGTTTAGGTGAAATGAATCCAGAGCAATTATGGGAAACAACTATGAATCCAGAAACTAGAATTTTAGTTAAGGTTACTATGGATGATGCCATTAAGGCAGATGAGATATTTACTTTGCTTATGGGAGATGAGGTAGAACCAAGAAGAGAGTTTATTCAAACTAATGCGAAATATGTTAAAAATTTAGATATATAATAATTTTATATTAAGTAAAAAATTTAAAGCCAGATAATTAATATCTGGCTTTAATCATAAAGCTAATAATAATCTCTACTAAAACTAATATACCTAATATTTAAACCTAATATATATTGCTAT
>JAAWEC010000073.1 GCA_022794095.1 Clostridia bacterium | reverse complement strand
GGACAGGCACCGAGTAGCCCTTTTGGAATTTGGGCATATCAGTGCCTGTCCCAGATATGCCCAATTAATATATTGAGAGGATTAAGGGAGTTAGGATATGCCCCAAAAGTCCTCTTGTTTTTTATATATTTTTTTGATATAATTTGAAAAAAATGACATTTAAAAGATTTTTTGTGCAAATATAAAAATTTTAAATGGAGGCTAGTTTATAAAAAATACAGAATTTCTTATAAATATATGTGCCTTTAGATCGAAGCAGGAAAGGAAGATTTTTCAATGAAAGAAAAAAATGCAAAGAAGAAAGTAAGTACTTCAATTAAATTTACTGTACTAGCAGTAATGTTAATTGCAGTTGTATGTATTGCACTAACACCAGTAACTTTTCAAAATGATACATATTATACAATAAAAATAGGAGAACATATTGCTAGTAATGGAATAGATGGACAAGATCCATTTTCATGGCATCAAGATTTAGCTTACACATATCCACATTGGTTATATGACTTATTAACTTATTTAATATATAACTTCTTTGGATTTACAGGTATTTATGTAACAACTTGTATATTATCAGTTATATTAGGGTTATCACTTTATTTTATAAGCAAAAAACTTACAAAGAACCAGATATTTTCATTTCTAATTACAATAGGAGCAATGTATTTACTTAGGTCATACATTGCAGCAAGGGCACAATTAGTAACATTTATTTTATTTGTACTAACAATTTTTTTTATTGAACAATTTATTGAAACTAAGAAAAAGAAATATGCTATTGGTTTAATTATTATTCCAATCTTAATTGCTAATTTGCATGTAGCAGTATTTCCATTCTATTTTGTACTATATTTACCATATATAGCAGAATACCTAATAACTGTATGTGCAGACATCATTATTTATAGAAAAATAAAGTCATTTTTATTAGAAAATAAAATAAAAAGATTAACCAAAAAAGGTGGACAAGAAGAAAAAATAGAGGAATTGAAAAAGGAGTATGAATTATTAGAAAATGAAAATGACAAAGTAAAAGTAAAAAGAACAAAAGAATTACAAAATCCATATAAAATAAAATTAGAAAAAAAATCTAATGTTAAATGGCTAATTTTAATTATGATTATTTGCTTATTAACAGGATTATTAACACCATTAGGAACTACGCCATATACATATTTATCAAAAACAATGCAAGGAAATACAACACAAAACATTAATGAACATTTGCCAATGACTTTAGTATCAGACACAGGGATACTTTGCACATTGATTTTTATTTTAGCTATTTTGATTTTTACAAAAACGAAGATTAGATTATGTGATTTATTCATGTTAGGTGGATTATGCTATTTAATGCTAAAAACGAAGAGGCAAGCAACAATGTTTGTTTTAATGGGGTCATTTATTTTAAATAGATGGATGGTTCAATTAATTAATAATTACACAAAGGTTAAAGAAGATGAAATGCTAGAAAAAATGCTAAATCTTGCAGGTGTAATAATTATAACAATTGTAACTTTAGCATTAAGTTATTATTTTGCAAAAGATAAATTTGATGATAAATATGTAGATGAAAGCACCTACCCAGTACAAGCTTCTGATTTTATCTTAGAAAATATTGACTTAGAAACAGCGAGATTTTACAATGAATATAATTATGGAAGTTATTTACTATATAGAGGAATTCCAGTATTTATAGACTCAAGGGCAGATTTATATGCACCAGAATTTAGCGAAAAAGAGGAAGATATTTTTTCAGATTTTATAGATACTTCAAGCATTGGAAAATTTTATGGAGATATATTTAAAAAATATGATATGACACATGTAATAACATATAAAAATTCAAAAGTAAATATGATTATAACTAAAACAGAACCTGAAAAATACAAAGAATTATATAAAGATGAACGTTTTGTAATTTATGAAATTGTAAAATAGTATTTTGAATACCAATTATTTAGGATAAATAAGGCAAAAGAAAAAGAGACTTAAAACTAACCAGATTTGTGCCTTGGGAAAGGATGAGACCAAAGTGAATAAAAAGGGGAAATTGAGCAAAGAAGTTATTTTATTAATTAGTATTGTAGTTGTAATTATTTTAGTAGACCAAATAACTAAAATTTGGATACGAAGTTCAAATGAAATTGATGTTATTTCTGGAGTATTAACATTTAAAATTAGTGAAAATAACAAATCAGCTTATGGAATAGGGTCTAATTCAAAAGCTATGTATTTTGCTACAAATTTGGTTATTTTAGGAGTGATTTTTAAATTTATTTCTACACAAAATGAATTTGTAGATAAAAAGTTGAAAGTGTTTTTAAGCTTTATTTTAGCAGGTGGAATTTCAAATGTAATTGATAAATTAATACAAGGATATGTGACAGAGTTTATTGATTTTAGTCAAATTGTTAATTTGCCAGTCATAAATATAGCAGATTTATTTATATTAATTGGTTGGGTAGCTACTGCTGCTATATTTGCATCATTTACTGTAAAGGAATGGAAAAATAAAGATAAAAATTAATATTATATTTAATAATAAAAGGAGTAGTGAATTTTGGAAACTTTTGTAGTTAAAAAAGAAGATGATAAAATTAGAATAGATAGTTATTTAGCAAAGCAAAAGAATGGGCTATCTAGGGTAGCAGTACAAAGGCTAATAGAAGAGGAAAAAATATTAGTAAATGGAAAAAAAACAAAAGCATCTTATAAAATACAGGAAAATGACAAAATAATAGTAGAAGAAGATAAGCCAAAAGAAACTAATCTAAAAGCACAAAACATTCCAATAGAAATAATTTATGAAGACAAAGATATAATTGTTGTTAATAAACCAAAAGGAATGGTAGTACACCCAGCAAATGGAAATCCAGATGGAACTTTAGTAAATGCAGTTATGGCAATTTGCAAAGACTCTTTATCAGGAATTGGTGGGGAAATAAGACCAGGCATAGTTCATAGAATTGATAAAGACACATCAGGAATTTTAATTGTTGCAAAAAATGATAAGGCTCATATTAATTTAAGTGAGCAAATAAAAAATCATGAAGTGAAAAAAACATATATAGCAATTGTAAGAGGTATTGTAAAAGAAAATGAAGCAACTATAAATATGCCAATTGGGAGAAGTACAAGAGATAGAAAAAAGATGGCAGTTGTGAAAAATGGAAAAGAAGCAATTACGCATTTCAAGGTATTAGAAAGGGACTTTGAGCATAATATAACATTATTAGAAGTCACAATAGAAACAGGAAGAACTCATCAAATAAGGGTACACTTATCTCAAATTGGATACCCAATTATTGGAGATGCAGTATATTCAAATGGCAAAAATGAATGGGGAATACAAGGACAATGCTTACACGCAAAAAGTTTGCAATTTAAGCATCCAAACACAGAAGAAGAAATGTATTTAGAAGCACAATTGCCAGAATATTTTAAGATGATTTTGGAACGGAGAAAAAAATTAATATTATTAAAGCATAAAGGAGTAAAATGTTATGCCATCATGGATTACACATTTGGTTGTTGCAAATGAAATACAAACTGAGGAAAGAAATGAGTTTATATTTGCAAATGTTATGCCAGACATTTTAGAGGGATATAATGTAAAAAAGGTATCTGAAATTATCAGAGATTATTCAACACATTTTCCAAAATTGAAAGAATTAAATAATATTATTGTTAAGCTACCAAATATAGAATATTTTAAGGAAAAATATAAAAATCAGATGTCAAATCCAATTATAAAAGGCTATTATACTCATTTATTAACAGATTATTATTGGAATAATTATGCAATTGGAAAGTATTTCTATAATTTTGACAAAGAAAAAGATTTAGTAAAATTAAAATTACAAGACGGTAATGAAAAGATATGTACATGGGATGAGGCAGTAAAAATCAAACAAAAGGACTTTAGTCAATTTACAAATTATTTAAAACATGATAAAAAGATGAAAACTCCTATTTTTACTGAAAAAATAGAAGAGTATAGCAAAGAACTAGATGAATTTGAATATACAAAAGATGATATAAAAAATACAGTTGCATATATAGAAGAATTGGTACAAGAAGAAAACAAAGAAGAAAAAGAAGAATATAGTATGTTCACAAAAAGTGAATTAATAAAAACCTTAGAAGAAAATATTTTATGGGTAAAAGAAAAATTAGAAGAATTAGATATAAAAGAATAAAAGTATTATTATTAGAACATTATAACTTATTATATCATACTTACATGCCATGTTTTGTTTGCTATTTTACTTAAGAGCAAATTGGAAAGGAAGATAAATTTGGAGGAAATACGATTACAAAAATATATTGCAGAAGCAGGAATTGCATCAAGAAGAAAGGCAGAAGAACTAATTGAACAAGGAAAAATCAAAGTAAATGGAAAAGTAATAATGCAGTTAGGAACAAAAATCATACCAGAAAAAGACAAAGTAGAATATGATGGAAAAATTGTAACAGTTTCTGAACAAAAAGTATACATCTTATTAAACAAGCCAATTGGATATGTAACAACAGCAAATGACCAATTTAATAGACAATCAGTATTAGATTTAGTAAAAATAAAACAAAGAATTGTGCCAGTAGGAAGATTGGACATGTACACATCAGGTGCTTTAATACTAACAAATGATGGAGACTTTGTATACCAAGTAACACATCCAAAACATGAAATAGAAAAAACATATACAGTGACCTTAAAAGGTCAAGTAACAAAAGAAGAAGTAGAAAATTTAAGAAATGGTGTAAAAATAGAAGATTATATAACAAAACCAGCAAAAGTAAAAATACTAAAAATAGACAATGAAAAACATCAATCTAGGCTAGAAATCACGATACATGAGGGGAAAAATAGACAAGTTCGTAAAATGTGTGAAGCAATTAATCATAAAGTACTAGCTTTGCATAGAAGCAAAATTGCTGGAATAGGAGTAAAAGATTTGCCAATTCGGAACATGGAGAAATCTAACCCAAAAAGAAATTTTGGGCATAATTGGGACAGGCACTGAGTAGCCCTTTTGGAAATTTGGGCATAATTGGGACAGGCACCGAGTAGCCCTTTTGGAATTTGGGCATATCTGGGACAGGCACTGAGTAGCCCAAACTGGAATTTTGGGACAGGTTTTCTTAGAAGTAGTGGAAACTTAGAAAAAGGTATTTACAATTAAAATGTTTTTTTGATATAATAAGAAAAAAATAGAAGAAAAATGATTAAAATAAGAATATAAAAGAAGTGTAGAAATAATACGGAAGAGAAGGAGCATATAAACAAATGGAAACATTAAAATTTAAGCCAGAGGGATGGAATAATGAAGTTACTCCAGTAGATGAAGGAAATTTAAGTCATTATATAGAAAGAAATGAGACTTTACAAGGGTTAGTAAAGGAATGTGATAATGATTATAACTTATATGTTTCATTTAAAAATGGGCTAACTGGTATTATGCCAAGGAAAGAGGTAGAAGCTATTAATATAGAGGATAGTGGGTTACCAAGAACAAACTTATGTACAGGTAAAGTGCATAAATTTGTGCAATTTAAGATAAAGGAAGCTAAAGAAGAGGATAATAATATAATTTTATCAAGAAAAGAGGTTCAACAAGAGGCTTTAGAATGGATAAAAAATGACTTAAAAGAAGGTGAAGTTGTAACAGGAATTGTTAAGAGTATCAAACCTTATGGAGCATTTATCGAGATTGGTGGAGGTATGGTAGGTCTTGCATATATTGAAGACTTATCAATTGCAAGAATAAAAACACCTTATGAAAGGCTAAATATTGGACAAAAAGTGCAAGTTGTAGTAAAATCTATAGACAGAAACAATGGAAAAGTCATTTTATCATATAAAGATACTTTAGGGTCATGGGAAGATAATGCAAAAAGATTTACAGCAGGAACGAAAACAAAAGGAATTATAAGAGAAACAGAAAAAAACAAAAATGGAATTTTCATTGAATTAACTCCAAATTTAGTTGGAATGGCAGAATATAAAGAAGGGCTTGAATACGGGCAGAAAGTAGATGTCTATATTAAAAAAATAGATGACCAAAGAAAAAAGATAAAACTATTAATTGTTTAATAATAAATTGGAAAGCTTTAATATTATCATAATTTTAACATTTTTTTGGCTTTCTAAATATATAAAAATATCTGCAATTAGCAGGAGTTAAAGGAGGAATTTAAAATGGTTGAAGATAACCAAATTAAAGCACAAGTATCACCTTTTGCTATTAGAGAGGGTGAAATCAAAACTTTTGATGGAAAAGACGGATATGTTTCTATGAATCAAATTGTTCATAAAATTGATATAGGGCATATTAATGAAATCCATTTTGCTATTTTAGAATTGGTAAATGAGTTTGAATTTATTACATCAAGACAATTATATCAAATGTTAGAAATTAAGGGGATAGACCCTAAATCACAAGATAAATTGAATAATAAATTAGAACAATTAGTAAAATCTAAGATTTTAACAAGATATTATTTTACTTCTGATGAAGGAAAAGGAATTTACAGAATTTATTGTTTGGAGAAAATGGGAAAATATTTGTTAAATTCGAAAGAAATTGACTGCAAATGGCAACCATCTGATAATACAAAGCCAGTTCCTATGATTAAAAAAAGATTAGCAGGAAATCAAACTTTAATTGCTTATTTAAGGAAAGTAAAAGCTTTTGATAGCTATGTTGTAAAACCAGCAATTAATGCAAAAATATCAGGAAAGCTATTCAAAGCAAGTGGTGGAAGCGTAAAATTAACTAAAAATGGTAAATCTATTCAATTTGTTTTTGAAGTAATTAGAAGAGAAGATGACTGGCAAAAGAAAGCAGTTGACAAAATGAGGTTGTACAAAGAATTCTATGAGAATTTTATACAAGGTGATTCTGGATTTAGTGGAATGCCACAACTAATTTTAATTTGTGAAGATGAAAAACATATGGCAGAAACATTTAAGGAAATTGTAAAAAATCAAGTAGAAATACCACAAATCAGGTTATATTTTTCAACTGATTTAAGACAAAATAAAGAAACTTTAGAAGAAACTTTAGTGGAATTCAAATTAGTAGATGGTAAATATAAAATGGAAAATATAGAATTAAAATTGTTAGGAATGTAAGAAACACCAAAGAGTGAAAACATTTAGATATTCAAACACAAAATATAAGAAAAAAGGTTTTAGGTAATTCCCAAAACCTTTTTTGCTTTTTCAATATCTTCATCATTAGCATTTCTAACATTTTCAAGAGAATAGGGAAGACCAAGCCTTTTCCACTTAAATTTTCCCATATCATGATAAGGTAATAACTCTACTTTTTGGACAGTCTTTAAACTATTAATAAAATTCTTTAATTCCAATAAATCTTGTTCATTATCTGTAATTCCAGGAATTAAAACTTGCCTTATCCAAATTGGAATATCATTGCCACTTAAGTATCTAGCAAAGTCCAACTCCAATTTATTAGAAAAACCAACTAAATCTTTGCACTTTTTATCATCAATATGTTTAATATCTAGCAAAACCAAATCAGTTAAATCCAATAAATTTTTAATATCATCAGTTAAAGCAACCATGCCGAGAAGTATCAATACATGTATGAATATGTTGCTCTTTCAAGCGAGAAAACAGTTCTAGCAAAAATTTAACTTGTAACAAAGGTTCTCCACCAGTAACAGTAACACCACCGACGTGGACAAATATAATTTTTATAACGCATAATTTTATCAAAAATATCATCTAAAGAATTATATATTCCATCATTCATATCCCATGTATCACGGTTGTGGCAATACTTACATTGCAAGTGACACCCTTGCAAAAAGATTACAAAACGAATACCTGGACCGTCAACAGTGCCAAAAGACTCAATAGAATGCACTTTTGCATAAAATCTTATATCTCGATTTTCCATCAATAACTCCTTTTGTCGTGTTGGGGACGTTTCTTTTGGGACATTTTTATGTTAATTAGTCAAAACACATGCAAATATTTATAAATTTGTTATTATATTTTATTTTTGTTAATGCCCACGTAAGTGACTAAATGAGCAAGTTTGTGACATATAAGGAAGTACAAGGCAGTACAAAAATAAAATATAATAACAAATTAAAGTTACAAACTTAAGTTATGTTTTGCTAAATTAACATAAAAATGTCCCAAAAGAAACGTCCCCAACACGACATTAAATTTTTTCGTGAATTGTTCTGTTGATTACGTCTAGTTGTTGTTCTCTTGTTAGTTTTGTGAAGTTTACAGCATATCCTGATACGCGAATTGTTAATTGAGGGTATTTTTCAGGGTGTTCCATTGCATCTTCTAATAATTTTCTATCAAATACGTTTACATTTATATGATGTCCTGTTTGTGAGAAGTATCCGTCTAACATATTAACTAGGTTGGCAATTCTGCTTTCTTCTGCTTTTCCTAAAGTTCCTGGTGTGATAGAGAATGTGTAAGAAATTCCATCTTCTGCAGAGTCAAATGGTAATTTTGCAATTGAGTTCATAACAGATAAAGCTCCATTTGTGTCTCTTCCATGTAGAGGGTTTGCACCTGGTCCAAATGGACTTCCTGCTTTTCTTCCATCTGGTGTGTTTCCTGTTGCTTTACCATATACAACATTAGAAGTTATTGTTAAGATTGATAGTGTGTGTTTTGAATCTCTATAAGTATGATGTTTTCTTAGTTTATTCATAAAAGTTTTAACTACTTCAACAGCAATATCGTCAACACGATTATCATCATTTCCGAATTTTGGGAAGTCTCCTTCTGTTTGATAATCAACAGCTAACCCAGTTTCGTTTCGAATAACTTTTACTTTTGCATATTTAATTGCAGATAAAGAGTCAGCAACTACTGATAAACCAGCTATTCCACAAGCCATAGTACGAAGAATTTCTCTGTCATGTAAAGCCATTTCTATTGCTTCATAAGAATATTTGTCATGCATATAGTGAATTGCATTTAAAGCTTTTATATAAATTCTTGCTACATATTCCATCATTTGGTCAAATTTTTCCATAACTTCATTATAATCTAAGTATTCTGAAGTAATTGGTTCATATTTTGGTGTGATTTGTTTTCCAGAAATTTCATCTTTTCCACCATTTATAGCGTATAATAAGGTTTTAGCAAGGTTTGCTCTTGCTCCAAAGAATTGCATTTGTTTTCCGATTTTCATTGGAGATACACAACAAGCAATTCCATAGTCATCACCTAAAGTGATTCTCATTAAATCGTCATTTTCATATTGAATAGAAGATGTTTCAATTGAAAGTTTTGTAGTAAAGTTTTTAAATCCTTCAGGTAAATTTGTAGACCATAAAACTGTTAAATTTGGTTCTGGTGCAGGTCCTAAAGTTTGAAGTGTATGAAGAACACGGAAAGAGTTTTTAGTTACTAATGTTCTACCATCAATCCCCATTCCACCTATACTTTCAGTTACCCAAACAGGGTCACCACTGAATAATTCGTTATATTCAGGAGTTCTTAAGAAACGAACTAATCTAAGTTTCATAACAAAATGATCCATAAGTTCTTGTGCTGCTTCTTCTGTAATAGTTCCGTTTTTTAAATCTCTTTCAAAATAGATGTCTAAGAAAGTAGAAGTTCTACCAATACTCATAGCAGCACCATTTTGGTCTTTAATTGCTGCTAAGTAACCAAAATATAGCCATTGTACAGCTTCTTTACTGTTAGTTGCTGGTTTAGATATGTCAAATCCATATTTAGAAGCCATTACTTTTAATTCTTGCAAAGCATTTATTTGTTCTGATATTTCTTCTCTTTCACGAATAATGTTTTGGCTTAATTCATCAACATTTAAAACATCTAATTCTTGTTTCTTTTCTTCAATTAGAGTGTCAACTCCATATAGGGCAACTCTTCTATAATCTCCAATAATTCTTCCACGTCCATAACCATCTGGAAGACCTGTAATTAAGTGGGAACTTCTAGCAGCTCTAATATCAGGTGTGTAAACACTAAATACACCATCATTGTGAGTTTTTCTGTATTTATGGAAAATTTCTGTTACTTCTGGAGATACTTTTCTTCCATAAGCTTCACATGATTTTTCAACAATTCTAATTCCTCCAAATGGCATAATAGCTCTTTTTAAAGGACTATCAGTTTGAAGACCTACAATAGTTTCTAAGTTTTTGTCAATATAACCTGCTTCATGACTAGATATTGTAGATACAGTTTCTGTATCTATATCTAAAACACTACCTTCACTTTCTTTTTCTTTTTTATATAATTCTAAAACATCATCCCATAATTTTTTTGTTCTATCAGTTGCATTAGCTAAGAATGTGTCATCACCTAAGTATGGTGTGTAGTTTTTTTGAATAAAATCCCTTACATTAATTTCGTTTTGCCATTCTCCACAGTTAAATCCATTCCATTGTTCAAACTTCATAATTACCTCCTTAAATTCTAAAAGGTCAAGATTTTTAATCATGCTCTTTTTGTTTTGTTATAGGAAAAATCTATGATTTACTTATAACATAAATACATTTATAATAATTAGTATTAACATTTTTTATGAATATTATCATTTGTAAATGATATTTTATATGATATAGAAAATGTAAAATAAAAACTGTTGCATAAGCAACAAAAAACCAATATTGTAATATTGGTTTTAAAACGAAACATGAAGAAGAAAAATTTTTAATCATGCTTCTTTTTCCTTTGTTTTATTCAGCATCAATGTCTGATTCTGCAATAACTTGGGCTACATTGTATATTAATCTTTGTTTTTCTGGTGAACAACTTTTGAATAATTCAGAAAACTCTTTGTTTAAGTAATTTTTAGAATTGCTAGAAGCTCCATTTAAAACATATCCTTCAGTAACATCTAATAAGCCACATAGTTGATTTAATCTTTTTAGATTTATATGAGAATTTCCTCTTTCTACTCTACTTAAAAATGCAACAGAAATATCAATTTGTTCTGCTAAATCTTCTTGTGTTAGATTTTTTGCAAGTCTTGCTTGCTTGATTCTTTGACCAATTACTGTATAATCTAGTGCCATTTTTTTATCAATCCTTTCTCTCAAGGCAATTATTAAAATAATACCTCTCTATTCTATGTTAATTAATATAGCATTTTATAGTTTAAATTTACAGAAACCGATAAATACATAACGAACTTATAAGTTGAAAACAAAGCTAATGAAATATAAAAAAGGAAAAATACAATTACTTTATTTATTATGAAATTAGAATTATACAAAAGTAGTAAAAGAAGTGGATATTAGCATTTGACAATAAATAAATTTTAAACTATAATAATAAAGATTTATGGAAATTTAGCTTTCTAAAATTCCTATAATATAAATCATTTTGCAGAAAATTGCTTTGCAATTTTTGTGAACGAACAAAGCAGGAGAATAAAAAGACACTAAATTTTAATCATATTTCTTCTGTTCGTAAAAAAACATATATCTAAGATTCAAAAAGAGAGGATGATAGTAAAATGGAAAACAAAGTTTTAATTTTTGGACATAAAAATCCAGACACAGATTCAATTTGTTCAAGTATAGTACATGAAATTTTAGACAAAAAAAATGGTTGGAATAATACAAAAGCAGTAAGAATAGGGAATGTAAATAAAGAAACACAATATGTTTTAAAGTATTTACAAATGGAAATTCCTGAATTAATTGAAGAAGTAGAAGAAGGACAAGAAGTAATTTTAGTAGACCATTGCAATTTTGACCAAAGTGTAGATGGAATTGAAAATGCTAAAATAATTAGTGTAACAGACCATCATAATATTGGGAATTTTAGAACATCTGAACCATTGTATTATAATGCAAAACCTTATGGTTGTACATCAACTATACTTTATGAAGATTTCAAAAAATTTAACCATAAAATAGATAAAAAAGAAGCAATATTAATGTTAAGTGCTATTATCTCTGATACATTATTGTTAAAATCACCAACTACAACACAATATGATAAAAAAGCTTTAGAAGAATTAGCAAAAATAGCTGAAATAGATGTGAATGAGTATGGTATGGAAATGTTAAAAGCAGGAACAGATGTAAAAGAATATTCAGAAGAGCAATTAATCAATTTAGATGCTAAAGATTTTAATAAAGGTGATGTAAAATATAGAGTTGCTCAAATAAATATAATTAGTATTGATGATGTTTTAAAAAGGGAAGAAGAAATAAAAACAGTTATTAATAAAACAATAGAAGAAAATGGTTTAGATTTATTTGTATTTGCAATTACAGATATTTTAAACAGTAACTCAGAAATTATTGCTTTAGGAAAAATGGTAGATATAATAAAACCTGCTTTTGGAAAAGATTTAGTAAATGATAGAGTTTTCTTACCAGGAGTGGTTTCAAGAAAAAAACAATTAGTACCAGATATTGATAAAAATATATAGTGCTAGAAAATTAACTTTATGGAGATCGAAGAAGAGTTGCCAAAATTTCTTATGTAAGAAAACAGTAAAATTAAGTCAACAATAAATATTATTCTCCAACAGTTTTTTGAAAGAGTTTCAAGTATTGCCAAACCACAACTAAAAATCATTTCTTATATTATTTGGGGAATGATAAAGGCAGAGTCAGTAGTAACAGCAGATATTGTAAAGAAGCTTAAATGAAATAAAGAATGCCACGTTAGAAAAATTTTAAAAGGCTGGCAAGATATGAAAAACATATCTTGCCAGCCTTTTAAAATTTTTCTGGATCGTAATCGTCTAAACTCGATTACGTACTCTTTATTCAATTGTACTACTTTTAAAACTACTTTTGCATGATATAATATTTTAGTTTTCACAGAGTTCAGTTCTACAAATAAAGTAACGGACGGAAAGTATTGTAGTCGCAAGCAAGAACTGAATCGTAGCCACTGCGAATAGCTACGTAATAGTAGCTGAGGTCGTAAACGCCACCTCGAACAGCACAAGGACCACCTGGGTTACTAGAAGTCTCTGTTGTCCATTCTACCGTATTACTTGCCATATCCCATATATTACATATTTTATCTTGATTTTCTGTTAAATTATTTGTTCCTTTATTTGCTAAACTTGTATTTAAACTATTTTGTCTTGAATATTTTTTATTTGTACCAAATGTTTGCAAAAATACTATTGCTGTATCCCATGC
>JAAWEC010000072.1 GCA_022794095.1 Clostridia bacterium | reverse complement strand
CTTCCATTGGTCTTCTTGGATTATTTAGCCATACATCTACACCACTTACTAAGTATTTTGACATTGCTATATTATAGTTTTCTAGTATAAATATTTTTCCTTTAAATTGTGGCATCATAGATATTTCATGTATATATTTAATTAGGTCTTGCCCCTCTTTATCTGCTGGATGTGCTTTTCCTGCAAATATAATTTGAACTGGTCTGTCTGCATTATTTAGAATTTGTGTAATTCTTTCTAAATCTTTAAAAATTAGAGTTGCTCTTTTGTAAGTTGCAAATCTTCTTGCAAATCCTATTGTTAATGCTTCTGGATTTAGTTTTGAAACTATTTCATTTATTTCATCATAACTGTATCCTGAACGTCTTAATCTTTCTGTTGTGCTATCTTTTACCCATTTTAATAATTTTACTTTTCTGTCTGTATGTACAGTCCATAATTTGTCATCTGGAATGTTTCTAATTTTTTCCCATGTTGTATCTTTATGAATATTATCTTGCCAATATGGTATTAGATATTTATTGTATAATTCTTTTAATTTTGGTGCTAACCATGAACAAGTATGAATTCCATTTGTTACATATTCAATTGGAGATTCATTTGCTGCTATGTTTGGCCATACTTCACCAAATAATTCTCTTGATACTGCACCATGAAGTTCACTTACACCATTCTTTTTCCCTGCAATCTTTAGTGCTAAAATACCCATATTGAACCCTTCGTCTAAGTCAATTGATGGCTTCATTCCAAGTTTTAAGAACTCTTCTCTTGATAATCCTAATCTTGGCCAAAAGTCTTTGAAATATCTTTCCACTAAAGCAAGTGGGAAAATATCATTTCCAGCAGGTACTGGTGTATGTGTTGTAAATACAGTTTTTGAACTTGCTATGTCTTTTGCAACTTCAAAAGATACTTGTTTTTCTTTTATTATATCTTTTATTATTTCTAAGTTTAAAAATGCAGAATGTCCCTCATTCATGTGATATACAGTTGGGTTTAAATGTAAATATTTTGTTAATAAATTTACACCTGCCATACCTAAAACTATTTCTTGACGTATTCTCATTTCTTGGTCTCCACCATATAGTCTTAGTGTTACATCTCTGTCTTCTTCATTGTTTTTTTCAATATCTGAATCTAATAAATATAATTTAACTCTTCCTACATTGATTTGCCAAACTTTTAAGTATAATCTTCTTTTTGGGAATTTTACATAGATTGTTAAATCTTCCCCTTTTTCGTCTTTTACAGGATTGATTGGCATATCATATAAATCAATATTATGGTATTCTGTTTCTTGTTGACCATAACCGTTGATTTTTTGATGGAAATATCCATTTTTATAAAGCAAACCAACAGCAACTAGTGGTATTCCTAAATCACTAGCTGACTTTAAATGGTCTCCAGATAAAATTCCGAAGTCCTCCTGAATAAATTGGTATGGTTTGGTCTAAACCATATTCTGCTGAAAAATAAGCAATTAAGTCATTTTTGTTTTCTGGATATTTGTTTGTAAACCATGTATTTTTACTGTTCATATAGTTTTGAAAATTTTCTACTATTTTATCATATTCTTTTAAAAATGCTGTTTCTTTTGCTACTTTTTCTAGTCTATCTTGTGATACATGTTTTAAAAATTTGACTGGGTTTTTACTTGATTGTTCCCATAAATCATTATCAATTTTTTGAAATAATCTTAAAAATTCGGTGTTCCATGACCACCATAAATTATTTGCTATTTCTGATAGCTTTTCAATCCTTTTTGGTAATTGTGGATTTACTGTAATTCTATTGAATATATACATTTTTAATTGTCCTCCTTTGTATTTTGCTTAAAGCTTTTTCTCTTGCATTTTTTATATCTATATTATCTATTAAATCTTCTTTTTTGTCAAATGTTTTTTTATACTATTTCCAATTTTTTATTCTTTCCATTGCTTCTATTGTATTTTCTTTTGTTCCAAATGCTGTTAGCCTAAAATATCCTTCTCCATGTGCTCCAAAACCACTTCCTGGTGTTCCTACTATGTTTACTTCTTCTAATAGTTTATCAAAGAATTCCCATGATGTCATTTTTTCTGGTACTTTTAGCCATACATAAGGTGAATTTACTCCACCATATACAGTAAATCCTGCCTCTTCTAATCCTTCTTTTATAATTTTTGCATTTTCTAAATATGCTTTAATATTTTCTTTTATTTGTTTTTTACCATCTTCTTTGTATGTTGCTTCTGCTGCTCTTTGAACTATGTAAGATACACCATTAAATTTTGTACAAGTTCTTCTATTCCATAATTTGTTTAAAGAGATTTCTTCTCCTGACTTTGTATATCCTTTTAGTCTTTTTGGAACTATTACATAAGCACATCTAACTCCTGTAAATCCTGCTGTTTTAGAATAACTTTTAAATTCAATTGCAACATCTAACGCCCCATCTACTTCGTAAATGCTATGTGGCACATTTTCTTCTGTTATAAATGCTTCATAAGCACAATCATACAAAATAATTGCTTTATTTTCTTTAGCATAATCTACCCATTTTTTTAATTCTTCTTTATTTAAAACTGTTCCTGTTGGATTATTTGGAAAACATAAATAAATCATGTCTACCTTTTCTTTTGGTAGTTCTGGTATAAATCCGTTTTCCTCTGTTACTGGCAAATACACAATTTCTCTTCCACACATGATATTAGTATCTAAATATACTGGATAAACTGGGTCTGTAATTGCTACTTTATTACTTGAAGAAAAAATATCTACTATATTTCCACAATCACATTTTGCTCCATCTGATACAAACACTTCATCTTCAGCTATTTCTACTCCTCTTGCTTTATAGTCATTTTCTACAATTGCTTTTCTTAAAAATTCATATCCTTGCTCTGGTCCATATCCTTTAAACCCTTGTGCTGTTCCTATTTCATCTACTGCTTTATGCATTGCTTCTAAACAAGCAGGTACTATTGGTTTTGTTACATCTCCAATTCCTAATTTAATAATTTTTTTGTTTGGATTTTCTTGTGTGTATTTAGCAACTTTTTTTGCAATTGTTGAAAACAAATAACTATCTTCCAATTTCATAAAATTTTCATTAATTAGACTCATTTTTCCCTCCTATGAGACAGTAGGGACAGGTCTCAATTGTCTCATTCTTTATTGAAACTGTTTAAACCTGCAACTTCTATCTCATTCTTCTAGTTTTTTCTATTTTTATTTTTTTGAGACATTTGAGACCTGTCCCTACTGTCTCATTTCTCCATCAAAAACTGTTGTGGCAGGTCCTGTCATGTAAATATGATTGTCTTGTTCATTCCATTCTATTTGTAATGTTCCTCCGTAGTAATTCTACACATACGTTTCTATTTGTTAGCCCATTTATTTGACAAGCAACTACTGAACCACAAGCACCTGTACCACAAGCAAGTGTCTCTCCTGAACCTCTTTCCCATACTCTCATTTTTATGTTTTCTTTGTCTATAATTTCTATAAATTCTACATTTGTTTTGTTTGGAAATGCAGATGCTGTTTCTAAAACTTTTCCATATTTTTGTACATCAAAATTTTTAACATCTTCTACTATTGTTACTGCATGTGGATTTCCTGTTGAAACACAAGTACATATAAATTCTTTGTCAATTGCTTTTATTTTTAAGTTTTTCACAGGCTTTTCAATTGCCATAACTGGTATTTTTTCAGGTTCTAAAATAGGTTCTCCCATGTCTACTCTTACTGTTTCTACTTCTCCATTTTCTATATTTAAGTTTAAAATTTTAATGCCTGCTAATGTTTCAATTTTAACTGTTGTTTTATTAGTTAATCCTTTGTCATATACAAATTTCCCTACACAACGTATGCCATTTCCACACATTTCTGCCTCACTGCCATCTTGGTTAAACATTCTCATTTTGAAGTCTGCTATTTCACTTTTACAAATTAGGATTAGTCCATCTGAACCTACTCCAAAATGCCTATCACTTATAAATTTTGCAAGTGATGTTTCATTTTTTATATCTTGGTTTATTGCATCTATGTAAACATAGTCATTACCTAAACCTTGCATTTTTGTGAATTTTATCATTATAATTACCCCTTTTTAAGGCTTTTTGCAATGAATTATAGTTATATTTCATCAGTTTGTATTTTATCATATGCTTATTTTTTTGTAAAGTTGATATTTTTAATTCTTCGCAATACAGTTCCTTACAGTTTTGGGCATAACTGTGCCTGTCCCAAATATGCCCAACTTTGTTTTTGTTCGCCTGCCAAATTTGCTTTAGCAAATTTTTGTAGAATGTGTTTATGTTATAGGAAAATCTTTGATTTTTCTGTAACATAAAAAGCAATTGGAAATGTCCCCAATTGCTCCTTTTACTCTTAAAAATTTTCTATTCCACTTAATACTCTTGCCATTTTTAATAAATCTGATTGATTTACCAATTCATCTTTATACACATTACATGCATATAAAAATTCATTTTTTAAGTTTTTATCAATATCTGCTAAGTGTCTGGCTAATTTTAGCAAATCTATTGCATTAAATTTTCCGTCTCCATTATTATCACCGAGTAACAACTAAAATATATTCTATTTCCTCAGCTTCTGTTTTTACCTTTGCTTTTATTCCAGTTTTCACTTTTGCTTCTTCATTTGCAATTTCTGCTCCATTAGCTTCATAAAATAAAATTTCTCCATTTGTTTCCATAGCCTCTTTTATATTATTTATTCCTTCATCAATTGTTATACCTGTTATATAGATTATTTCTTCTTCATCTTCATTTTCTACAAGTCTTGTTAGATATTTTTCAATGTTTACTACTAATTTGTCTGTTACTTTTATAGTAACTTCTAATCCTTTTATATTATTATAGTTTGAATTATCTTCTGGTATATATGAACATTTGAATGTACTATATCCAATTTCTCCAACATCAGTTTCTAAATCATCTTCCCAAACAAATCCAGCTGGAAGTTTTACATTTTTTAGTTTTGCTCCTTGATATGTTACTATTCCTGAAGGAAGCATATAAATTGGATCACCTTTTTGTATTTCAAAGTCTACTTTATTTACTCCTGTATAATTTCCAATTCCTGTTACTACTACACTTGCTGTTCCTGCATTTGTATTATTTTCATATGATAATGTATAATCTTTGTCCAAAATTAAAGTTTTTATTTCATCTTTTACCTCAACTACTGGTTTTTTTGGCTCAGTATCAAATACATATTCTTCTGTAATTTCAGAAATCGTAGCTGTTTCTACATCTTTTGGATTTATAACCAATTCTATAAAACCTGTAATATCATTATAATTGTTAGCATTCATTGTATAATATATTTTGTAAGTTCCTGCATCTGTATATGTTGGTGTTTCTTCTAAATAACATTCTGTCTTTGAAGTTCCAAATTTTATATCTACATCAGGTATTTGAGTTATCATTTCAATAACTGCTCCATGTGGTTTACCATCAAATGTTATTTCTATATCATCTGCATTGTATTCAATGTCTGCATTTTCTATTGTAAATTCTCCATTCATTTTTCCTGTATAATTATTAATTCCTGTAACTATATAAGTTGCTATACCTACATTTATATTATTACTATATGCAACTGTATAATCTTTATCTTTTTCTAAGATTTTACCAGATGAATCTTTTACTTCTAATTCAGGTGTTACTCCACCTATATTATATTTGATTTTTTCATCTACAGTTTTTGCTGTACCATTACTGAAATCTTGTGGCTTTATTGTGAATTTCTTTTCCATTGTTCCTTTATAATGTCCTG
Organism: Clostridia bacterium; assembly: GCA_022794095.1. Classification (GTDB taxonomy): domain Bacteria; phylum Bacillota; class Clostridia; order TANB77; family CAG-508; genus CAG-269. The sequence continues at coordinate 1,092 of JAAWEC010000072.1, read as the reverse complement.
TTCCTTTTGCTATAGCTGTAGCTTCTCCTGCATTTATATTATTGTTATATGATACAGTATAATCTTCTCCTTTATTTAATGTTACATTACCTTTTTTTATAGTAAATACTGGTGTTTTTTCATTTCCATCATATGTATATTCGTTAATATCAATACTTCCTTCTACTGTACTTAAGTCAATTGCTTCAATTGTTAATTTTTGCACACCTTCTAGCTCATTATAATTGTTACCTGCTGTTGCCTTATAATATATATCATATGTTCCTACTTCTACATATTTTGGTGGAGATGTTAATGTATATTCTCCCTGTTCTGTTCCATATGTAATTGTTGCTCCAGATGTAGGGTGAGCTATAGAAACTCCTATTGTATGTTCTGCTCCATCATATGTTTGTGTTGCTCCTGTTATATTTAATCTTATTGTTCCTTTTCCAATTGTAAAGTTTTTAGTAATAGTTCCTGCATAATTTCCTTTTCCTGTTATTGTTACTGTTGCTGTCCCAACGTTTATATTGTTACTATAGGCCACTGTATAATGTGTTCCGATTTGCTAATGCCAAATTTCCATCTTTTACTGTTACTGCAGGTGTTTTTGCTGTTCCATCATATCCATCTGTTGCTCCAATTGTTACTGCGGCTCCACTAATAGATTTTGGATTTATTGTGAAAGTTTTGTTTGCTGTTCCTGTATAGTTTCCTTTTCCTGTTATTGCTACTGTTGCAACTCCTGCATTTATATTATTACTATAGGCTACTGTATAATGTGTTCCGATTTGTTAATGTGGTATTTCCGTCTTTTACTGTTACTGCAGGTGTTTTTGCTGTTCCATCATATGTATAACTTGCTGTTCCAAGTGTTATTGTTACACTGCTTACAGCTTTAGGACTTATTGTAAATGTTTTACTTGCTGTTCCTTTATATGTTCCTTTACCTGTTATTGTAACTGTTGCTGTTCCTACGTTTATATTATTGCTATAAGATACTGTATAATCTGTTCCGATTTGTTAATGTTGTACTTCCATCTTTTACTGTTACTGTAGGTGTTTTTGCTGTTCCATCATATGTGTAACTTGATGCTCCTAGTGTTACTG
>JAAWEC010000071.1 GCA_022794095.1 Clostridia bacterium | reverse complement strand
TCTTCCTTTCCTTTTTTATATAGTATTATATTCAAATTGTGTTATTATGCTTCTTAATTTGTTATGCTTTTTATTTTGTCTAAATTTTGGACAACTGCCATGTAACCATATTGATAACATTTATCCATTTTTTCTACATCCAAAAGTCCTGTTTTATCAGTTGCTATTGTTAGAATAAAATCACTTTGCTCTAAGCTTTCTTCTGAAATTTTATTTCCCATAATATCAATTGTTCTCATAGCAATGTCCATGATATTACTTTCTTCATCAATATCATCTGCTTTAAAATTAACTGCAATTACCTTATCTGCTCCTTGCTTTTTTACCTCTAATACTGGAATATTATCTAATACACCACCATCTAAAAACTTATGTGAGTTAAACTCACATGGGCAAAAAATTGCTGGAAAACTGCTACTAGCTCTGACAGCTTTTCCTATAGAAATATCTGTTATATATTGCGATTTGTCTTTAGTATTTTGTGGAATTTTATTAGTAAAAATATATTCTTTAGAAAGTTGCACATCAACAGTTGGAATAACTAATGGCATTTGTGTAATATCTTTTATTTTTTCAATCCCTTTTCTTTTAGCTAAGTCATTATATGCCTTTTCTAATGTTTCACCTGTTTTTAATCCGAGAAATTGCAACTTTTTTATTAAACATAAAATTTGATATTCCTGAAATAATTGGAGTTGAGTTGATTTGTGCAATATCTTTACTATATCTCTTAAAAAGTATGTAAATGTAATAGGGTGAATATCCTAGAGCATATAAAGCTGCAACCAGACTTCCTGAACTAGTACCCCCAATAACATCTACTTTGATTTCATTATCTTCTAATGCTTTTAACATTCCTGCATGGGCAATTCCTCTAATTCCACCTCCTGATAAGGCTACCCCTAATTTCACATTTACCACCTCTTTTTTCTTTTTATTAGTATTGACCAATAAATATGACTTTAAACAGTACAATTATAATAAAATAAAACGATGCATTTTTAGTTCATTCTGTACTGAACCCAAAAACATCGTTTTTACTTTATTTATATATTGGCTGTATTTGTGTAATAAATTTCTCCAAATCCATAAGTTACTCTGTAATAACTACCTATAAAAAATGGCTCACTTTGGTCATCCATTTGATAGCTTATAGGTGCTACTTCTATTCCTTGTTCATTAATTGCTGACCATTTTCCATCTTTTTTTATACTTGCATATCCATATTCATTAAATTCATATGCTTTGTCATATTTATAATCTACCACTGTATTTCCATTATTATCTACATATCCATATTTTCCATTTTCAACTTTTACAAATAATTTATTATTTGGATATACTTCTGTATTTTTTACTTCTTTACCTTCTTTATTAAAATATCTTGTTTCCATTTCATTTTGTATTCTTACATTATTGTTTTTTTCTTCAATCATTGCATTTTGCATCTCGCAAATTAGTTCCATATTTTTGTTATATACTTGTATTGTTTTATTATCCAATGTTGCTTGCACTAAATTAGTATTTTGTATTTTTTGTATTGATGCTTTGTTTATTTCTACTTTTACATTTTCTTTGTCATCTAGTATCCCTAGTTTTCCCTCTTCGTTGCTAACTATAAAATAATTGTCATATAAATATTCAATATAATTATATTTACTATCTATTAATTGTTTTTCTTCTTTGCTAATAACTCCATATTTAGTTCCATTTTCATTATCAATTCTTATTTTATATTTATCATTGCTTGTATTTAATATTGCCATGCTTGCAACCATATTAGTTTCTGAACCTTTGTTGTCATATACTGTTGTTCCTTGCTCATTTTGTGCATAAAAGTAGATTCCTGTAATGTCAATTTGGCTATATTGTACTGGAACAATTAATTTTCCTTCTTTATTAGCAATTCCATGTTTTTTGCTTTTTTCAACTACAAATACTTGATTTGTAGCATCATATCTTATAGATTGATATTCATTACCAATAATAGTTTCTTGGTTTTTCATAATTCCATAACGTCCATTTTTTGCACATAAAAGATATGCATTTTCATTTTCTTGAATTTCTGTTACTCTGGTTAGTTCATTATATTCTGATTTTAAAATTTCTTCTCCTTTAAAATTCAAATAGCCATATCTATACCCTTCTTGTGTGGTAATAGATACTATATAACCTGCATATTTATATCTATTTTCATCTGTATAAAATTCGTCTACTGCTATTTTGTCATATATATTTTCTACTATTTTATTCCCTTTGATGTTAATGACTCCATATTTTTCATTTTGTTTTACTAATAGTTCGCCCTCTTTATAAGGTAAACTATCAATTTCATCATAAATAGGTTTTGTTATTTCTTTTCCATCAAAACTAATTAAACCATATTTTTCATCTTTTTTATATTTTAACACACTTTTTTCATACATTAAATCACTTACTATATTTTTTAAACGTATTGGCTCTACATTGCTATATTGTGATAAAATTTCTTCTTTTTTTTCATTTAATATTTTAACATCTTCTCCTTGATAGCAAGCAAAAACTGCCTTTTCTGGATTTGGTATTTTTATTTCGCTATACTTAGCATCAATTATGATATTACCTTTTCTATCAATAACTCCATATTGTTCTCCTTGTTTTAAAAGGAAATAATTATATTGCTTTACTTGCTCTATTTCATAACTTTTTCCATTTTCTTGATTAATATGATAAATGATAAAAGCTCCAATAGTTATGGCTATTAATACTGCTACTATAATTATTATGATATTTCTTCTTTTCATATTATTCCTCATATAATATGTTTATAAGGTTTGTATAAACATATTCTTTCTTTCATATTTTAAAATCCTTTTTTACTTAAGATATACATTAATCAAGTTCTTCTTTTTCTTGAGGGTCATTTTTACAAGCCTTTACTTTTATTATTCTTTTGTCTTCATATTTTTCTATTTTATAGGTTATACTTTCTGTATCTATAACTGGTAATTCTTCCTCTTCTGGAACTCTTCCTAATTTATCTTGCAAATAACCAGATAATGTATCATAATCCCCTTCTGGAATTTTAGAATCTAATAGTTTATTTACATCATTAATTGTCATACTTCCACTTAATAAATAAGTATTAGAATCAAGCTTTTCATACTCTTTTTCTTCTTTATCGTATTCGTCAAAAATATCTCCAACTAATTCTTCTAAAATATCTTCCATAGTAATTAAACCTGCTGTACCACCATATTCGTCAATGATAATCGCAATTTGCTTTTTATTTTTTTGTAATTCTTTAAATACTTCATTAATTAGTCTATTTTGTGAAACAAAGTATGCATCTTTTATTGTGTTTTTTACTTTAAAAGTTTTTTTATTGATATTTTTTAAAACATCTTTTACATATAAAATTCCTTTAACTTCATCAATAGTTTCATCATATACAGGAATTCTACTATAACGGTATTCAACTTGTGATAGTTCTTGTAATAATTCTTCATTACTAATATTTATATCTACTGCAAATACGTCTTTTCTATGTGTCATTATCTCAGAAACAGTTATGTCATTAAATTCAAATACATTATTGATTAATTCCTTTTCCTCTACTTTTATTGTTCCATTTTCTTCTCCTTGGTCTATCATCATTTTGATTTCTTCTTCTGTTATGGTTTCTTCCTCATTTTCTCCTACACCAAATAATTTTGATACCCAATTTGTAACTACTGTTAAAAATTTTACAAATGGTGCTGTTACAATTGCTATTGTTCTAATAATTCCAATTGTTGCAAAAGATATTTTTTCATAGTATTTCATGGCAAATCTTTTAGGAACTAATTCACCAAATACTAAAGTAAAGAAAGATAAAATGATTGTAATGATAATTATTGATATACTTTTCCATACTCCAAAACTGATAAATGGCATAAATTCATATAATACAGGTGCTAATTTTTCAGCAAAAGCATCAGATGCAAAAGCACTTGATAAAAATCCTGCTAATGTAATTCCTATTTGTATTGTTGCTAAAAATTTGCTTGGTGATTTTATCATTTTTTCAATTTGTTTTGCTCTCTTGTTTCCTTCTTTTGCTTGTTTTTCTATTTTAGCATCATTTAAAGATATAAATGCAATTTCAGCCGCAGCAAAAAAAGCATTTAATGCAATTAATATTACTAGAATTATTAATTGTGATAGCATTTAATATCGACTCCTTTTTATTTGTTTTATATATTATATCCATTTTTATATATTTTTTCAATAAATTATTAAATTTCTGATTAATTTTATTGTATTCATAGTATAGCACAAATTCTATTATTTTTAAAGCTTTTATAAATTTAATTTATATAAGCTGATTAATATTCCCTAACTTTTGATATATGGTGTTCATCCCATGTTTAATTGTTTGTCTACCAAATTTGCTTTAGTTAAATTTATGTAGAATGTGTTTTCTATACAACAGGAAAAGAGGAACTTTTAATATTCCTCAATTCCTTAATTTACATTCCAGTTACTGGTAATTTATTCATTTTTGTGTTTCCTACCTTTTTACTTATTGTAAATTTTCCTTCTGTTTTTTCTTGATTGCTATTTATTGTAACTATAGTTTGCTCATTCATTGCTACTTGTACATCAATCAATTTATCATAAAGTTCGTATCCTTCTTTTGGTTTTGTTTCTCTTATGTAATATTTTCCTGGTACTAAATGTTTTATTTCAACTTTTCCTTCTGTATCTGTTTTAAGTTCTGAATACACTACTTGCATATTTTCATCTAATAGTTCAAATTCCACTCCTGATATTCTATGCTTTGTTTGTGTATCTTCTTTAATAATAGTAATTGTTGTTTCATTTTCTGGATATTCATCTTCCTTTTCTCCTGTTCCATCTTCATAAGTTGTTAAAGCACATCCATCCTCTGAAAAACCTGGTACTATACTATGAAAAAGCTGACCGTTTTGCTACTAATTTAAAAGTTCCTATTTTACTCATATTTTTTATTGGTACTAATACCTTAAATTCTTCATTAGACTCAAATTCATGTCTTTCTTGATTTTTATTGTCTGTTATTTTTACTCCTTCTAAATTAATAGCAATTTTATATTTTTTTATATCTGTATTAGCTGTTACATTATAGGTTTTAGATATATATTGTTTATCTATATTATCTTGTTTCCACTTGCTATCTTTTTGATTAATATGTAATATTACAGATACATTATCATCTTGTTCATGTTGGAATGCTATATATTCATTGTATTTGTGGTAATTGTCATCTATTTTTATTGCTTCGTATTTTAATATCTGCTCACCATTTTTGCCTATATCTAAATTACTAAGATTATTTGATGTAGCATAAACTGCATTCATAAATCCTAAGCCATTCATTAGAAAAATGGCCATTATTGTAAGCATTTTTTTATTCTGCTTTTCTTTTTTCTCAAACTTTTTCTTCCTTTCTTCTTTATTTTTGTTTCTCTACTGCTTTAACACATCTTCTGTAATGTTTTTCATTTTCAATACAAGTAATAAGTGTAATTGTATTGTCATTTGTGTCTTTTAGACATGATAAGTCTGTATCTCGTATAATATAGTTTTTTTCTACTACATATTCTTTTTTAGAATTTTGATAGTAGTATATAATTTTATCACCTTCTCTTAATTTTTTTATGTTTTCAAAATAGTTATTTTCATATCCTCTATTATGTGCTGCAAGACAAACATTTCCTGCCCATCTTTTACTTTCTTTAAAATGTCCTATAAATTTATCCATAATTTCTTTTGTAGTTCCTTCTGCAATATTGGCTTTTAATTCAATGGTAGGAATTTGCAAATACCAATTGCTTTTTTCTTCCTCTTTGGTGGTTTCTGTATTCGAACTAAAATTTTTTGTATCATTTTGATTTTCTAAATCTTTTGAAAATTGAACATTTAAATTTGGAATTTCAGAGAAAAAATCAAAATGTGAACTAAATGAATTTATGATAAAAAATAATAGAACTGAAATTAGGCAACTTAAAATGTTAATATAACTTGTACTATATTTAAAAGTACTTATCTTATCACGCTCCTTTGTTTACTGATTATCTTTTTGAAAATTCAGAAGTAATTTTTTCGAAAAAATTTTTTTGAATTAATTCATAGAATTTAAAGTTAACTTTATTGTATTTATAATAATACATTTTTCTTGTTTTGTAAAGAACTTTTCATCGCAGAATTCGACATTTTATCTTTCATATCATTTATTTTCCTTTGTTTTCAAGTCTTTACATGTCTTGTTCTTTTACAATTTTTAAAAAATGTGTTGAAAATTTAGTGTGTGGTTTTAAACAATATATTCAATTGTATTGTTAGGGAAAAATTTATGCATATTTTCAATAAAAAACTGTTTTCCTTCTTCTCTAATATCATTTTTATACCAATACTTCCCTCTTCCTCTTCCTGTCATTTTATCTTTATCATATAGTTTTATTGCATTTGGAAAGGCCTCTTCATTTATTTTGGTGTGCACATAGCTATATGTCATAAATATTATTTCAAAAAAGACCTCATCTTTTACTTTTTTAGATAATTCTGAATTCAACTTTTTGATTAATTCTAAATAAAGATTTTGCCAATTATCAAGAAATATTACTGGTGCAATTAAAATTCCTACATTATAACCTGCATCTTTTAATTTATTTATTGCTTGAATTCTACTAGATAGGCTTGATGTTCCAAATTCAACTTTATTAATAATCTCACTTGGATTAACACTTACTCTAATTGTAACCTTACCTTTGTGGTCTAATGGCAATATATCATCTACCATATCGAATTTTGTAGGCAAAGTTAAAAAACCATTAGTTACATTTTTAAAATTTTCAATAGTCCATTTTAGATTTCCTGTAATTGTATTTTCTAAAATTAAATCACTATTGCTTCCAATTTCAAATACTGTTTTTTGGTCAGATTTATTGGCTGTTTTTATTATTTTTTCTAGCATTTCTTCTCTGTTTACAAATAAGCGTAAATATGCACACTTGTTATAATTACATACTAAATAACAATACATACATGAGGCTGTACAGCCTGAAGATGTATATGGTACTAAAAAATCAGATGTTTTATGGTTTGGTACAAATTTATGTGTTTTTCTTGTACCAATAATTAAATTTCTTTTCATGTATGGAAATTCCTTATTTGATTTTATTCTCATTTCTTCAATATTGTTGTGGTTTTCAATTTCTATTTTAGGAATCTCTTTGTATTTTTCCATTAGTTCTTTTCCTAATGGATAATTAATAATATCTTTTTCAAAATAAATTGTTTCAGGTTTAAACATAAAATAATCTCCTTTACAAATTATTTTACCCAAAACATTATTAATAATTACATTTTTTAATAAATTAGATATTTAAATCTAATTCTAAATAAAATTCTACACCATTTTCTTTATTTATAACACCATAGCTATTTCCATAGTGTCCCATAATTGCCTTTACAAAAGACAATCCAATACCTGTTCCTCCGTTCTTCTCTGTTCCTAGATTCATCTACCTTATAAAAACGATTCCAAATTCTTGCAATGTCCTCTTCTTTTATTGTGTTTCCTGTATTGAACATTTTTACTCTAACTTTGTTTTTTTCTACATTTACTTGATTTTCTATCTCAATATATTTTTCTCCATTTACTTCTTTTGTGTGTTTAATTGCATTTGTTAAATAGTTACTAATTACTTGCTCAATATAAAAATCGTCTGCAAATACATTTATATCATTTGATGTTATAAATTTAATGTTAATATTTTTCTCTTCTAAGATTACTTGTGACTTTCTTACTACTTCCCTTTCTAATTCAACAATATCAAATTCTTTATCTTCAAACTCTCTTTTTCCATATTCTAATTTCATAAGTTCTAATAATTGTTTTACCAATTTATCCATTTTGTTTGTTTCATCTAAAATGACTTCTGCATAAAATTTTCTACTTTCTTCATCTGTATTAACATTTTCAAGTAGTCCTTCACTATAACCTTGTATTAAAGAAATTGGTGTTTTCAATTCATGTGATACGTCAGATATGAAGCTTTTTCTCATTTCATCTATTTTTGATTTTTCTTCTATATCTTTTTCCAATTCTATATTAGTATTTCTTAATTGTTTTATAGTTCTTTCTAATTTATCTGACATGGCATTAATACTTTTACCTAAATTGTTTATTTCGTCATCTGCATCTGTAATTTTGTATTTATGACTAAAATCTAAATTTGACATTTTTTTCGCTATATCATTTAATTCCGAAATTGGGTCACCAAACTTTCTGGATACATAAGATACTATAACTGCTGCAATTAAAATTGCAAATCCTGCCATTAAGTATAAGAAATTATTTGATATTTTTACGCTTTCTTGAATTGTTGTGATTGGTATTCTTATATATAATAAATAACCATTGTCCAAAGTTGCAGATAACAAAATGTAATTTATATCATTTTTGCTATCTTTAATTTTTTTTATAGTGAATTTTTCGTTGTTTTCTATTACTTCTCCTACATTATTATTGAATTTACTTGTCATTTCATTCATTTGCCCAAAAGCAGAAAAGAAATCTTTATTTGATGTATATACATTTACATTTTGGTCATTTTTAATTAAAATATCGAAATTATTATTAATTGCTAATTTTTCTAATTGTGTTTCTAAGTTAATATTTTCTCCACTTATGTAATGATTATTAACTACTTTATATACTGATTTTAAAGATTTTGTTTTACTATATAAATAAAATTGCCCAAATACAAAGTTATTAACTAGGATTAAAAACAAAATTATTAATAGAATAACTAATGATAATGTCATAAAAAGCCTTACTCTTACTGACCTTAGTGCATTTTTAAATTTACCCATTTTTTATTTCACCTCAAATTTGTAACCCACACCACGCATAGTCTTTATATATTTTCCTTTTTTTCCAAGTTTGTGTCTTATTTTTTTTATATGACTATCTATTGTTCTGGAATCACCGTAATAGTCATAATTCCAAACATTATTTAAGATTTTATCTCTTGATAAAGCTATGTTTTCGTTCTCTATTAAGTATACTAATAATTCGTATTCTCTAAGGCTTAATTCAATTGATTTTCCATCTACTTTTACACTTCTTCCTTCTTTATCAATTTCAATACCTGCATATTCTTTTATTTCATTTGTGTCTTTTGTTGTTCTTTTTAATATTGCTTCTACTCTAGCTACTAATATTTTAGGACTGAATGGTTTTGAAATATATTCATCAACACCTAATTCAAAGCCAAATAATTCGTCTTGTTCTTCTCCTCTTGCTGTTAGCATAATAATTGGAACTTTTGATTCTTGCCTTATTTGACGAAGTACTGACCAACCATCTAGTTTTGGCATCATAACATCTAGCAAAATTAATGTTATTTTATTTTTATTTTCTTCAAATATTTCTAAGGCTTTTTCTCCATCTTCTGCCTCTAAAATGCTGTACCCTTTGGCTTTTAAAAAGTCTTTTATTAATTTTCTCATTCTTTGTTCATCATCAACTATTAGTATACAATTGTCTTGCATTTTCATCACCTCATTAATTTAGATATTTATATTATAAAGGCATTTTGTGTCTATTTTGTGAAAGTTTTTTGCTTTATAGTATTTCTTCTTAAAAATAATATATAAACTTTAAGGCATATAATGCAGATTTAACATTATATGCCCTAATCTTTAATTTTTCATATAAACAGTTTTAGTATCATAAGCTAGTTCAATATTTTCTTCTTGCAATATTTTCATGATTTTATAATTAATATCTTCTCTTTCAGATAAATAACTATTGTAATCTACTGAACCAGTATAACTACATATTAACACATTTAATCCATTGTCTGTAATGTTATCAAATTTTACTATAATGGAATCATCATAAATGGCTTCTCTTGATTGTAGCATATCTTCTACTTTGTTTTTAAAAGTTTCTAGCTTTTCTAATGGTGTATTTAATTCTATGCATAAATTGGTTTTATATCTTCTTTTCTCCATTTTACTCCAGTTAATAATTGATGCATTTGCAATAATTGAATTTGGAATATTTGCAATAGAATTTTCAAAAGTTCTTACTCTTGTACTTCTAAAAGTTATGTCCTCTACTGTCCCTTCAAAATTATCCATTTGAATCCAGTCACCTACTACAAATGGCTTATCCAAAAATACTACTAAACCTCCAAATAGGTTTTTAGCTGTATCTTGTGCAGCAAGTGTTATAATAACTCCTCCTAGCCCTAATCCTGCTACTAAGCCATTTAAATTAATTCCTAATACTGATATTATAATAAAACCTGCTATAATATAAATTATAAACCTTATTACTTTTAACGCAAAATCAAACATCGAGTCTTCTACATTTGAGTTTGTCTTTTCTTTTATTTTTTTGTATAATGAAGATTTTGGCGTAAAGCTTGTTGCTAAACCTTTTGCAAATGCAATGGTTGTTATAATAATAAATGCTCTATATGCAATTATCATTACTTCATTTGATATGTCTAATGGCTTTTTCAAAAATACAATTGCTAAGTAAAATCCTAATATGATGAAAAATACTTTTAATGGACTATAAAAAGCACTTTGTTTTATTTTTTTAGCTTTATTATCTTTAATTTTAAACATTCTAATAATGATATATGAAAAACTACTGCTAAAAATTCTAAAAAATAATATAATTCCAATAGCAATTATTATATCTACAAATTGTATAGCCATTATTTCTTCAATAAAACCTATAATTTGGCTCATCTTCTTCCTCCAATATAATTTCGATATGTGACTGCGCTTTGAAATGATTTTTAGTTAACAAATAGATATTCAATCTATGAGACGTGCGTTTACACAAAATTTTGAAAAAGAATAGCTATATTGCTAGGCAAAATCGTTTCAAAAGGCAAAGGAGCATACTCTTGTATGTGACTGGGTTTTGAAACGATTTTAACAACGCAAGATGGCTATTATTTTTCAAAATTTAGCCCATGTAGTCGCGCAACTTCTTACTCCTACTAGGATGTCTTAATTTTCTAAGTGCCTTTGCTTCTATTTGTCTAATTCTTTCACGAGTTACTTCAAACTCGCGACCTACTTCTTCTAGTGTTCTAGCTTTTCCATCTTCTAAACCAAATCTTAATTTTAAAACTTTTGCTTCTCTAGGTGTTAAAGTGTTCATAACATCTTCTAATTGTTCTTTTAATAATGTATATGCTGCTGAATCATGTGGAGCTGGACTATCATCATCTTGAATAAAGTCTCCTAGATGACTGTCATCTTCTTCACCTATTGGTGTTTCTAAAGATACTGGGTCTTGTGCTATTTTTTGAATTTCCATTACTTTTTCTACTGGTATTTCCATTTCT
>JAAWEC010000070.1 GCA_022794095.1 Clostridia bacterium | reverse complement strand
TGAACAAATATGTTTCGCTAATTAGGGTGCGAATAACAAAAAGCCTAATGAACAAATAATGGGGGTTATTTTTTTAAAGATAACTCTCTTTTTCTATAAAATAAAAGGATGTGAAATATGAAAGTAGAACAGGGAAAATTCTATTTTATAAAAGATGAATTTTTTGAATTTATAAAAGATAAAGAATTATGTAAAAACAAAGAAAATGGAAATAAAAGGCCATGTTTTTATTGTTTTAATGACAAAAAATATGAAAATTTAATATGGTTTATACCAATTAGTAGTAAGTTAGAAAAATATGAAAAAATATATAACAAAAAAATTGAAAGAACACGAATAGTAGATACAATTGCTTTTGGATATGTAGAAGGAGAAAAAAAGGCTTTTTTAATACAAAATATGTTTCCAACAATGGAACAATATATAATGCAAAAATACATAAAGCAAAACAAAGATGTAATAGTAAATGAAAAATTTAATAAAGAAATACAAATGAAAGCAAATAAAGTATTGAATTTAGTAGAAAAAGGATATGATAAAATTGTTTTTCCAGATATTATTTCAATTAAAAATCAGCTATTAAAAAATAAGAATTCAGATTAAAATTTTTTAAGTGATTGCCTTAGAATATTTGACAGGTTAAATCTTAAATTATATAATATAGTAAATATTCTAAGAACAGGAAAGTAAAAAATGAAAAATATTAAAGACTATAATATAGAAATGCTAAAAAAAGAACTAGAAAATTTAGGAGAAAAGCCATTTAGAGCAGAGCAGATATTTAAGTGGCTATATGAAGAAAAAGTAAAATCATTTGATGAAATGACAAACATTTCGCTTGCTTTAAGAGAGAAATTAAAAGAAAATTACACCATATGCAATTTTAATATCATAAAAAAACAAGAATCAAAAGATGGAACAATAAAATATCTATTTGATGTATTAGACGGAAATGCGATAGAAACAGTATTAATGAGATACCATCATGGAAATAGCATTTGTGTATCTTCACAAATTGGATGCAAAATGGGATGTAAATTTTGTGCATCTACTGGAATAAAATTTATTAGAAACTTAAGTAGTGGAGAAATAGTAGAGCAAATCATCAAAGTAGAACAAGACACAGGAGAAAGAATTTCAAATGTAGTATTTATGGGAATTGGAGAACCATTAGACAATTATGAAAACACAGTAAATGCAATAAGAATAATCAACAATCCTAAAGGTTTAAACATAGGAGCAAGACATATTAGTATATCAACAAGTGGTTTAATACCCAAAATTCAGAAATTAGCTGAAGAAAATATTCAATGTACACTTTCTATTTCACTGCATGCAACCAACAACAAAAAAAGAAGTAGCATGATGCCAGTGAACGAAACTTATCCAATTGAAGAATTACTCCAAGCTTGCAAAGATTATATAGAAAAAACAAACAGAAGAATATCTTTTGAATATGCTTTAGCAAAAGATAACAATGACAATTTAGAAGATGCAAAAGAATTAGTAAAACTATTACATGGAATGCTTTGCCATGTAAACTTAATACCAATAAATAAAATAGAAAATGGACAATTTGATAAAAGTTCGAATGAAAATATAATGAAATTTAGAGACTATTTAAATGACCATGGAATTGTGGCAACAATCAGACGTGAACTAGGTTCAGACATTGATGCAGCCTGTCGGTCAACTTAGAAGAAAAAATTTGAGACAATAGGGACAGGTCTTGTTTGTCTCATAAATCTAAATTAAATAAAATTAATAGAAAAGTTGATAAAAATCGACAAAAAGTATGAGACAAACAAGACCTGTCCCTATTGTCTCAAAAAGGAGAAGAGATGAATTTAAAAGATATAAAAGAAATATTTCCAATTAATAAAATAAAAGTATATGCTTTTGTAGGACCATCTGGAACAGGGAAAAGTTACAGAGCCCAAATGGTTGCAGGTGAAAAGGATACACATTTTATTATAGATGATGGATTATTAATTAAAGATAATGAAGTTGTAGCAGGAGAATCAGCAAAAAAAGCTCAAACAAAGGTTGCAACTGTAAAACATGCACTTTTTTATGAAGAAAGTGAAAAATTAGAAATTATAAAAGCATTAAAAAAATATAAACCACAAAGTATTTTGATTTTAGGAACATCAGATGGAATGGTGCAAAAAATAGCAGCAAATTTAGGATTGCCAGAAATTTCTGAAACTGTTTATATTACAGATGTTGCAACTCAAACGGAAATGGAAACAGCAAGAAAGATTCGTGTAACTGAGGGTAAACATGTTATACCAGTACCAACTTTTGAAATAAAAAAGGATTTTTCAGGATATTTATTAGACCCATTACAAATTTTTAAGTCAAAAGGAAAAGGACAAAAGCCATATATTTCAGAAAAATCAATAATAAGACCAACATTTAGTTATATGGGAAAATTTACAATTTCAGATTTGGTATTTAGGCAAATTTTAGAATATTTATCAATTCAGACTCCAGCTATCTACAAAATTTTAAAGACAAGAGTAGAAAACTATGGAGAAGGTGCTAAAATTTATATGGAAGTTACAATTTTATATGGCTATAATGTTATGGAAGGGTTAAAACAATTTAAGTCCAAGGCACAAAAAGAAATAGAAAAATTGACTGCTATGAATGTAGTAGAATTAGATGTGGTAGCAAAAAATATATATGTTCCAGAAAAATAGAAAAGAGGAAGAAAAATGTCATTTGTTGTTGCAATAGATGGACCAGCAGGTTCTGGCAAAGGTACAGTTACAAAGAAAGTAGGAGAAAAATTAGGTTTAGTAAATATCGACACAGGTGCAATGTTTAGGTGCGTCACTTTAAATATGATTGAGGAAAATGTTAATTTAGAGGATGAAGCAAAAATAGAAGAAATTTTAAATAAAATAGAAATTGACATGAAAGAAAATGGGCAAATTTTTTTGAATGGCAAAGAAGTAACTAATCGAATCAGAGAAAATGATATAAACAAATTTGTTTCTCCAGTGTCTATTATTCCTGATGTAAGGAAAAAGTTACTAGATTTACAAAGAAAAGTATCACAAGGTAAAAAAGTAATTATGGAGGGCAGAGACATCGGTACAGTTGTATTTCCAAATGCAAATGTCAAAATTTATTTAGATGCAACACCAGAAGAACGAGCAAAAAGAAGAATGAAGCAAAATCAAGAAAATGGAATTTCTAGTTCTTATGAAGAAATATTAGAGAGTATAATTAATAGAGATAAAAAAGATATGACAAGAGAAGTTGCACCACTAAAAAGGGCAGAAGATGCCATATATATCGATTCAAGCAATATGTCAATAGAAGAAACTGTAGAAGAAATTATAAAAATTATAAAAAATGTTCTTTAATTAAAGAGTTATTTTAGAGAAATTTGTATTTTCAGGAAAGGAATAGTTATAAAATGAAAAATGCAATTAGAGTTGTTATAAAAAAAATTGTAAGAGGTGCTATATATTTATGGTGTAAAATTTATTATAAAGCAGAAGTTAGAGGACTAGAAAATATTCCGAAAGATGGACCACTTATATTTTGTGGCAATCATAGAACTTATTTAGATCCACCACTAATTGTTGCTACTGCTAAAAGAGATATGCGTTTTTTAGCTAAAGAAGAATTGGCAAAAAATCCATTTTTAAATGCTTTGAAATGGGTTTTTGAAGCCATTTTGGTAAAAAGAGATGAAAAAGATGTCACAGCTATAAAGGAAACATTAAAGACGTTAAAAGATGGTAAATGTATAGCTTTATTTCCTGAAGGGACAAGAAATGGACTGGAAAAAGGAGAGAAAGTAAAAGACGGAGTAGCATTTTTTGCTGTAAGGACTGGAGCAAAAATTGTTCCTTGTGGCATAAAAGGTGGAACAAAAGAAAATAGAAAAGTTACTATTACATATGGAAAACCATTAGATTATAGTCAATATAAAGGAAATAAAGATAAAGAAGTTTTAGAAAAAATAACTCAAGAAGTTATGGAAAATATAATAGAACTTGCCAAAGAACAAAAGAGGCATGATTAAAATTTTATGGCATTTTAGATAACTTTTCATGCCTCGTTTTTGTTCGCTCGCGAAAACTGCAAAGCAATTTTCTGTGGAACGCTTTATATTATAGGAAGTTCAGAGAACTTTGGTACCATATTAAGTATAGATAATCATTTATTGATTTCTATACTTTTTTCTTTTATTATATAGTTGATTGGGAAACGTAGAGAATTTAGAGACTTTGCTC
>JAAWEC010000069.1 GCA_022794095.1 Clostridia bacterium | reverse complement strand
GTTTCAAATTTTATTCCAGTAGTAATATTATCCATTAAATGAGATAATGATTGGTAGCCTCCTTCCATATTTTTAATAAACCAATACTTTGTTTTCTTTTTTTCTTTTAAAATTTCATTTACTCGTACATATATCATTTTCTCACCTCACTTTCATTATAGATATTGTAAAACAAAGTATAATTTATTTTAACTACCATACATTTCAGTTTAATATATGATACCTAATTTACAAAATAGGTACAAAATGATATAATAATACCAGTAATAAAAACAAAAGAGGTGTTATTGTATGAGCAAAAATATTATTGATTCATTAGATAATATAAATAAACTAATAGAAGAAGAAAAATATCAAGAGGCCATAAATTATATTGAAAAGACGAAAGAAGAAATAAAAGCAGGAAAAGATGTATCCAATTATATGGATAGTTTAATAAATGATTTAAAGTAGAAATTTGTAGAAAAAAGTAGAAAAATGTCAAACTTTGAAAGCCACTTATGATAAGGAATATCTATATCAATACCTAACACGCAGTATAGTTATTTTAAACTACATAATATGTTATAATATTATAAAGAGATATCTCCAATCTAAATTCATAAGGAGGTTCAAAATGGAATTTAATATATTAGATAAAGTATTGTTACATATATTCAAAAGATATTCAAACAAGATATATAGACGTGGTATTCAAGATGAATTTAATTGGAATAATAAAACAAACACACAAGGCTGTACTAAGGCTGTACCAACATTCAAAATAAAAAAGAAAATATAAAATAGAAAAATCGTAAAAGTGAACGGAGAGTAGTAATGAGAAATATCAAATTAGTCATAGAATATGACGGAAAAGAATTTAATCGGTTGGCAAAAACAGCCTAATAAATTAAATATACAAGGAACAATAGAAAAAGCAATTCAAGCAATTACAGGAGAAGAAGTAGAACTCAATGCATCTGGAAGAACAGATAGTGGAGTGCATGCTTTACGGTCAAGTTGCTAATTTTAAAACCAATTCTAATATTCCAATCGAAAAATTTGCAATAGCACTAAATAGTAACTTAAAAAAATCTATTGTAATTAAATCAGCTGAAGAAGTAGATGAAAAATTTCATAGTAGATTATCTTGCAAAAGAAAAACATACCGTTATATAATAAATAATTCAAAAATAGGAACAGCAATATATCGAAACTTAGAAACACATATTCCAATGAAATTAGATATACAAAAAATGAAGCAAGCAATAAAGTATTTTGAAGGGGAACATGACTTTAAAGCATTTAAAGCAAGTGGAACAAGTAGCAAAAGTAGTGTAAGAACAATTTACAAAGCAGAAATAATTGAAAAAGAAAATGGAAGAATATGGGTAGAACTTACAGGAAATGGTTTTTTATATAATATGGTAAGGATTATTTGTGGAACATTAGTAGAAGTTGGAATAGGAAATATAGAACCAGAAGAGGTGAAAGAAATAATAAAAGAAAAAGACAGAACAAAGGCTGGTAAAACATTGTTACCACAGGGATTATACTTAGTAGAAGTAAAGTATGATGAATAATTTAATATATTACAGTAAAACTTTAAAGATAATTAAAAGTGGGACTGTTATTAACAAAAAAAGTTGGCAATGCATAAAATATAGTAAAAAAGAAAAGGAGAAAAGTTATGAATTTATTACTTATATTTTTTGCATTGCCTGTTGCTGTTATTATAATTTCAATAGCATTGCAAAAAATCTTAAAATGTCCAGTATTAGTAGCTGCTATCATATTTGCAATATTTTTAATTGTCACATTTGTTGTAAACAATTTAAACTTTTTAATTGCTGCAATAGCTTATGCTATTTTGAGTTTTATAACAGCTTATTTGACTTGCATAATTTGTCGTTTTATTGATAAACTTTCATGTAATAGTTCATGTTTTTGCGACAATGACAATAGAAGAGGCAATAATGACGTATTAACAATTAGCAATAATCAAACCAATGGAAACAGCTGTGGATGTAATGACATAGCAGAAAATGGGTGTACTTATCAAATTACAAATTCAGATGGATTGAATGCAAGAATCAATATTGTTCCAAATACAGGAAACTGCAACAATAATAACAACAATAATTGTGGTTGTTGCAGAAGGAGATAGGTAAAATAAGGGGGGCACATCTATAATGATAATAAATTAAAAAGATGTGTCCAAAATGTCACAAAAATGTGCAAAAGGAAACGTCCCCATTGCACATTTTAAAAATACATGGTATAATATGGAAACAAAAGAGGAAAGGGAAAAGCTATGATAGATGTATTATTAGATGCTATAATAGATAGCGTTAAGCTAGTTCCATTTTTATTTATTACATATTTAATTATGGAATATATTGAACATAAAACAAAGGACAAGACTAAAAAAGCAATTAAAAAATCTGGGAAATTTGGGCCATTAATAGGAAGTATTCTAGGTGTTTTTCCACAATGTGGATTCTCAGTATCAGCAACTAACTTATATGCAGCAAGAGTAATTACTATTCGGAACTTTAATTGCAGTTTATCTTTCAACTTCTGATGAGATGTTGCCAATCTTTTTATCAGAAGCAGTCCCAGCAGGAAAAATTTTTGCAATATTAGGAATTAAATTAGTAGTTGGAATAATTGCAGGAGTTATAATTGATTTAGTAATAAATTTAAAAAATAGAGGAAAGGAAGAAGAGGAAAAGATAATTGATTTATGCGAAAAAGAGCATTGTCATTGTGAACATGGAATTGTTAAGTCAGCATTGAAACATACATTAAGTATCTTTGGATTTATTTTATTAATTAGTGTACTCATTAATCTAAGTATCCATTTTGTGGGAGAGGAACGTATTTCAGGATTTTTACAAAATAAACCTATTTTAGGTCCTATAATTGCAGGAATCATTGGATTAATTCCTAATTGTGCTTCATCTGTAATTTTAACACAAATGTATTTAGAAAATGTAATTTCTGTTGCAACTATGATTTCAGGTTTATTAGTTGGAGCAGGTGTTGGACTAGCAGTTTTATTTAGAACTAATAAAGGAATAAAACAAAACTTGCAAATTGTAGGATTGTTGTTTAGTATAGGTGTAATAGCTGGAATTATAATTGAATTTATAGGATTCAAAATTTAGGATTTGGGGACGGCCTCCAAATCCTACTTTCATTTTAAACTTTACTATGATGAGGGATTACACTAATGTTATAAAAAAAATAGGATTTTGGGGCCGTCCCCAAATCCTATTGATTTGTGTCTCCTTTTTTAAAATTGACAATTATTGCATCTTCATTATTAAATAAATATTTAGAGTCTGTTGAATCTGTTTGGATTGGATCAAATTCATCTTTTTCGTCTTTAAAGTCAATATTTTTTAAGTCAAATTTCTTTTGATGGCTACTATTGTTGCTGTCTTCAGTTGATGTTGTGACTCCGTCAGAATATTTACCAAAGTCAAATGTTTTAAGTTTTTGAGGTTCTTTGTATTTTGCTGGTAAGAAGTCAAACAGACCAACACCTGCTTGTAAAAATCCATTGTCACCCATAATTCTATAACCACATTTTTTTAATGTTAAAGCTTGTAGTTTTCCAATTGGAATTGTTGTTACATATGCCCATTTTACACCACTATATTTAGAGTCATATTTTACTTTTTCAGTGTCAATGCTGTTAGAGTAAGTCCATTCCCTATGTGTACCAAATTCGTTACACCAATATTCACATTCACTATATTCAGCACTTCCAGTGAATATCTTGTTAGCACAGTTAGATAGAACAAGAGATTTGTAGTTTTCTTTTTGCCCATGTAATTCTAATTGTGATATACTTTGAATAGATATTGTACAACCTACTTTGAATTTTCTATACAAAGTGAACATAGGCTCAACAGCTCTACCAACGAAATCGGCAAATTCATCTACATATAAGAAGTGAGGGATACGTGTGTCTGTAATACCGGGACGTCTTAAAACAGCGTCTTGCATAGATATTAAGTAGAATAGTCCAAATGCTTTGTGACCTGCTGCTCCTAAGTCACCACGTCTTGTACAGATGAATATTATTTTTCCTTCTGCTAAAGATTTATCAAAGTTTATGTTATGGTGTCTATTACATAAAATTGGTTTGATTCCTGGAATTCTAAGTAAGTTGTCTAATTGACTAACAGCTGTATAAATATATTTTTCAATTTCTCTTTTACCAGGTGCATCATGATAGAAGTATTTTTTAAAGTAAGTAAGTTGAATAGAGTATTTTTCTTTTAATTCTTCATCATGTGCCATAATTTCACACATTTTTTCAATTAGTTCAAAATTGGTGAATAATTTAAGTAAATCTTCCATTGTAGGAAGTGCACCATCATTCATTTTTGGATATATTTCTTTTAGTAAGATTGTAACATTTTCAATAGCTTGTGTAGATATGTCACTTCTGTAAGCTTCTTCTGGGTCATCATGTGATACAACAAACATAGCTTTTAAAACAGATGATATTGTAACTGCAATTTTTGCTGGGTCTTCATATATAAAAGGATTTAGTCCAATTGAGCTATTGTTTTCAGGGTCGATTATTTCATATTCCATATCAAAGTTTTTACAAACGTCAGTCATATGATTAATAATTTCGTAGTCTGGAGCCATTATTGTAAGACCTAAGTCACGGTAAACATTTTCTCCATTAATTGTTCCTAAAGTCATTTTCTTTAAATATGTGTTAAATAAGTTTTCTTTTCCAGCTACTGGTGTTAGCATGTTTAGGTTAAAGTTTTTATTTAGATAGTCGTTATTGTAAGGTCTGTTTAATGTAGCAATTCCTGTTTTTAAAGCAGTAAAACCTAATTCTTTAGATGCTTCTCTGAAAAAGTTTTTTCTTTCAATATCTTTGGCAATAAGTGGTTCGATTATTAAAGCAGTTTTACCAGTTCCAGAACCTCCACAAACTAGTAAAGATTGATACCTTGCAGTTTCTGGCATCATGACAGTTTTATGGTAGTCGTCATCCATACACATAAATACTTCACAAGTGTATGGACCATGTTTATCTTTTTTATTAGATATATCAATTCCATAAAAATCCCAAATAGAACGAACTTTAAGTGGGTCGTCTTTAATACCAAAGTAAATCCATTTAAAGAAAGGATATATTGTAACTAGTGGGAAGTATAATGATATGTTAATAAGTGCAGGTTTTACTAAGTCAGAGAAGTCTGTAATTAGTTCTGTGTAATTTGGGACAGATAAAAGAAATAACCATGCTCCTCTGTTAATCCATTGTGTGAACATTGATATAGCAATTATATAAAAAGCAGTTATAAAAACATAGAATAGTGTTACTTTATAACCTTTTGTTTTAGTAAATTTTGACTTTGGACAAAACATGAATGCAAAGCATGGACATGCTAAAGCTAAAGTGTATTGAATAGGTCCCCAATAAGAATATGATGTACCAGTAAATATCATTAATAACATTTCTGCAATTCTATCTACTACGATATAGGCAGTAATTAGTGTTAATAGATAAGTTACAAAAGTGTTTCTATCAGTATTTAATTTTTTTAAAATTTTATCTATATATTTCATTAAAAAAGTTCCTCTCTAAATTATAATTATACATATATATTATCCTACAAAATGGCGAAAAAAACAAGAGTTTTCGGCAAATTAATTAAATTTTGTAATAAAACCAAATCTGAATAAAAATTGGAAATTTGAATATAATAAGGAAAAAGATAGTAAAAGCCTATAAATGATTATGATTTTGACTTTAAAATTTGATAGCATGCTTTATGAAAGGGATGATAAAAAGATGCAAAATGATTTTTATGTGAGGGAAGAGAAGATTGTAGAAAAGACAGAGATAGAGAAAGAAGCAGAGTTAATAAAAAGTATTATAAAAACAAGAGAAGAGTTAAAAATTGCAAACCGTAATTTTGAATATGCACAAGATGGTTTAGTGGATTATTATACTTATCAAATAAAAGCTAATCAAGCAAAGTTAGATTATTTAATAAAAATGGCTAAACTTAAAGGGATAGAAGTAGATATGATTAATGATATGAAATTTACTTTGTTAAGGGAAGAGGCTGGTTAATATATAAAGCTAAATTAAGTAATATTTGTCCAATTTCAAACATATAAATTAATACAAATAGTAACATCAGTTTAGGAGTTGAGAAAATTGGATACTAATATTATTACTTTTTTAGCTTGTATTTGTTTTATTTTTGTATTTGGTAGAATTTTTATTTTGCCTCTTAAAAAAATATTAAAATTGATTTTTAATTCTATTTTAGGTGGAATAACTATTTTTGTAATAAATTTAGTAGGTTCAACTTTTGGTTTTCATATTGGTTTAAATTTTTTTACTAGTATTTTGATACGGTTTATTAGGTTTGCCAGGAGCAGTTTGTTTGATTGTTATTAAGTTATTGATAGGGTGATAACTTATCTTTCATCTTTAAGAGAGTTTTTTGTGCATTTTAATAAAGGGTTAAGCACTCTATTGTTTTCTTTAGCACGTTTAATTTTCTTTTTAATTATCATTTTTATATATTCGTTAGGTGAATTTGTATTGTCATGTTTTATAAGATTAAAAAGTTCCTCATCTTTTTTGGGTTCAATATTATCTGCGATAAAAGTTATTTTGTCTAAAAGATTCATAGTTTCATTTCCAGTTGTATGTGATGATATGGCATGAGAAATTGCATTAAATTTTTTTATATCTTTATTATTAAACTCAGATTCAAAAAGTATAGCTCCTACTTTACCATGAAGCGCTTTTGGAGTTTCAAAAAGTTCAAAGTCATATAAAGGCAGATTTTTTTGCAAACATAAACTTAGCATTTTTTCTTCACTTATAGATTTTCCAATATCATGTAATAAACCACAAATTATGGCAGTTTTTACAAATTCTTCAGAGGAACACCATTTTTTTGCAAGTATTTTGCAAGTTCCAGCAACACGAATAGAATGTTCGAATTTGTTAGGATTTGAACATTCTAAGTATTTTTTTAAAATTTTATAGGCATTTTCAATTGTTATTTCTAACATGACACGTCTCCTCGGATTTTAAGTAAACATATTATAACATATTAAAATTGATTTTTCAATTGCTATAGCTAAAAAACAATACTAATGTGGGGTTTTTAAAGTAAAAACTTGAAAATGTTATGTAAATGTGATATAATTATTATAGATTTTAAATAAAAAAGCAGAAAGGAGAGCCCCAAGATATTGGGGCGAAGAAAGAAATGGCAGAAAGTTTTGCAAAACAGGTATTGAGGATGGCGGCTGAGGCGAATTGCAACATTCGCCTTGCAAAAAATATGGAGCACGTGGAGCTCCATGAAGGCGAGGTGGCAATTAGTGACGATGGTTTTGTAATCATTGTCGAAGCAAAAAAATTAAAGATCGAAGTAGAAAACTGACCTCCAATCGAGGTCAGCTTTCTTTTGTGAATATTTATTTTTATTCAACTGTAACTGATTTTGCTAAGTTCCTTGGTTTGTCAACATCTAATCCTTTTTCTTTAGCAATATAGTAAGAAAGTAATTGCAAAGGAACAATAGATAAGATAGGTGAAACAAAAGGATTTGTTTCAGGAATTTTAATTGTTAAGTCAAACATATTCTCATTAACATCTTGGTTAGTAACAACCAAAGTTTTAGCACCACGAGTAATAACTTCTTGAATATTACTAACAGTTTTTTCAACTAAATTTTTATCTGTCATGATACCTATAACAGTAATATCATTTTCAATTAAAGCAATAGGACCATGTTTAAGTTCACCTGCTGCATAGCTTTCAGAATGAATATAAGAAACTTCTTTTAATTTTAAAGAGCTTTCTTTTGCAACAGTTTCGTCAATTCCTCTACCTAAGAAGAATACATCTTTTTCTTGATAGATTTTTTTTGCAAAATCCACAATGTTTTCAGATATTTTTAAAGTTTCTTCTATTTTTTTAGGTAATTGCATTATATCTCTTTTTAAAATATTTATATCTTTATTGTCTATTTCTAATATTTCAGCAAAGTAAATTGCAAGTATTGTAATTAAAATAGATTGAGAAGTATAAGCTTTTGTAGAAGCAACAGCAATTTCAGGACCTGCATGAGTATAAATAGAAAAATCTGCTTCTCTTGTAATAGAACTTCCAATTACATTACTAATAGCAAGGGTTTTTGCTTTCTTTTCTTTACATAGTTTTAAAGCTGCAATTGTATCTGCTGTTTCTCCAGATTGAGAAATAAAAATACATAAAGTTTTTTCATCTACTAAAGGGTCTCTATATCTAAATTCAGATGCAATATCAACTTCTGTTGTTATTTTACATAGTTTTTCTATGGCATTTTTACCAGTTAAACCAGCGTGCATAGCTGTACCACAAGCTACAATATAGATTTTATTTAAACTAGATAAATAATCTTTTGTAAATTTTAATTCGTCAAACTCACATTTTGTATTTTCACTAAACTTAGCTCCAATAGTTTCACGAATTGCAGTTGGTTGTTCATAAATTTCTTTTAACATGAAGTCTTCATAACCATCTTTTTCAGCACTTGCTGCATTCCATTCAATTACTTGAGTATCTTTTTTTATTTCATTTAAAGTTTTATCATAAAAATGAATGTCATTTCTAGATAAAATAGCTAATTCATAATCATCTAACAAATAGAAGTTTCTAGTAAAAGATAAAATAGCAGGAATATCAGAAGAAATATAATTTTCATTATCTCCTTTTCCAATTACTAAAGGGCTATCTTTTCTAGTGACAATCATATTATCTGGATAATCTTTACAAATAATTTCAATAGCAAAGCTTCCTTTAAAATCAGCACAAGCATTTTTTACTGCACGTAAAAATTTTAAATCATCTGTTTTTTCATCTTTACTATAATAATAATGAACTAAATTTGGTATTACTTCTGTATCTGTTTGAGAATAAAAAGTATAACCATTATCATTTAAAAAATCTCTTATTTCATGATAATTTTCAATAATTCCATTATGAACAACACTAAAAGTTTTACTGTTATCCATATGTGGATGTGAATTTTCTTTAGATGGTTTTCCATGTGTTGCCCATCTTGTATGAGCAATACCAAT
>JAAWEC010000068.1 GCA_022794095.1 Clostridia bacterium | reverse complement strand
TTTTAGTACAATTAAGTATGGCAAGAGGAAAAATAGAACAAAACAAAAAAGAAAGACTAAGTGCATTGGTAGCATAAGAAAAAAGGAAGAAAATGGAAACCTAAAGCTTAGGTTTATTAAATGAACACAAAAACAAAAAAAAGATGAAAACAAATAAACATAAAAAAGGAAAAGCTAGAAAATACTTCATAAAATCGTTTATTATTTTCAAAAAAGCTTACATCGGAAAAAATTCATATTGTAAAATAATTGACAGAAAATGATTTTTTATATATGATATAAATATGTATAAACGAGAATAAGCTGACTCAAAATAATAATACTAAAGAGATAGGAGAAAATTAAATGAAACAAAGAACAGAAAAAGGAATTACACTGATCGCATTAGTAATTACAATTATTGTTTTATTAATACTATCAAGTATAGCAGTCAGTATGTTATTTGGAGAAAATGGAATAATAACAAAGGCACAAGAAGCTAACTTCAAAGCAGAAATAGGAAAAGTAGAGGAACAATTCAAACTATATTTAGGTGAAAAGAAATTACAAAATCAAAAATTTGAACAAGGAACTCTAAATGCAGGAGAAACATCTCTATTCTATAATACAAAAGATGAAATGGAAACAGGTAACATATATACAGTATTATCAGATAGTGATAAAAAAATAGTTAAAGACTTTGAAATTATAAAAGGGGAAATGTTTTTTTTTACACAAGATGATAAAAAAGCACAATGGGCATTAGAAATGGGAATGAAAACAAATCCATATGAAATCGTAGATGGTGTATTAATATCTTCAGACAAAAACTTATTTTTATTAGATAAAGCAACAGGAACAATTACTATCCCAGAAAGAGTAAAAGAAGTTGGAGAAGGAACTTTTGCTGGATTAGAAGGAGTAAAGAAAATTATTATTCCACCTACATGTAAAAAAATTAACAATAGTGCTTTTAATGGAAATGATACATTAGAAGAAGTTTTAATTTTAGCTGATGGAGATCAAGGAGTAGAAACAATAGGGAATTATGCATTTAAAGATTGTATGAAATTAAGAATAATTTCCATGCCAAATACAGTAAAAGACTTAGGAGTAGGAGTATTTGGGAATTGTAGGTCATTAGAAAATGTTCAATTATCTAATCATATCGAAGTTTTATCAAGTCAAATATTTTCAAATTGTGTGGCTTTAAAAAACATTAATATACCAGAAGGAATAAAAGAAATGCAAGGATTTTTATTTCAAGGAGCAACAGCGTTAGCCAACATTTCACTTCCAGCAAGTGTAGAGATAATTGACAATAATTGTTTTTATGATGCAACTGCAAATTTAGAAAATATAAATTTAAATGAAACTAATCAGCATTTTATTGTTGAAAATGGGATGCTATTATCAAAAAGTAAGACCCAAATATATGTTGTAACTAAAAAAACAATAATAGGAAATATCTTTACTGTACCAAATGGAATTGAGTATATTGGTTCAGGAGTATTAATACCTTTTTTTAATATAACAAAAGTAATAATACCTGAAAGTGTAAATCAAATTGATGCAGGATTTTTTCCCGGGTCAATAGAAGAAATAGAAATCAGCCTAAACAATCCAAACTATATATCTATTAATAAACAAATCCTTAGCAAAGACAAAAAAATATTATATTTTTGCTATTCAAAAGCTTCAACAATTACTTTAGAAGAAGGAATAGAAGAGCTAAAGGGAGCAGCTGTAGAGAAGTGCAATAATGCTAGCATTATAAATTTTCCAACAACTCTAAAAAGATTAGAATCACAGTCTTTAAAAGGAATATATAATGTAAAAAATATAAAACTTGGAAGAAATGTAGAAAAAATAACAGGAGATGTATTTCAATATAACTTTGGAGTACAAAACATAGAAATTGATTCAGAAAATCCAAATTTTATAGCAGAAAATGCAGCTATTTATACAAAAGATATGACAAAGATAATAGCTTTTGTTAATAATGAAGCAACAAATTTCCAGATACCAGAAGGAGTAAATGAAATAAAAGTTTGTGCTTTTTCATGTAGAGAAAAATTAACAGAAGTAATACTTCCACAAACCCTTAAAAGAATAGAAACATCAGCATTCCATAGATGTAGTGCATTACCTAAAATAGAAATTCCAAATAGTGTAGAAAAGATGGATGGTTGGGGAATATTTGATGAATGTCAAAATTTAAGAGAAATTATTGTTGATAAAGAATATGGTAGTTTGGCTGGCTCACCATGGGGCTGTATTTTTGGAGATAGAGTAGTTAAATGGCTAAGATAAATAGTCCATTTTAAATAAAATTTATATATTACTATTAACTTTTTTATTTTAGAAGTATACATTTTATAAAAAGTATGCTAAAATATATATACTTATATAAAAATAAAATATTAAGATAAATGGAGACATCGAAAAAAATTATTCATTTATAGAGATAGGGAGATTAAGCAATGGATTTAGAAAAATTATGCAAAGATTTTCATGCAAGTTTAAAATTTATTTATTGGGCAACAGTGCAAGAATACGAAAAAGAAAAAGGAAACAAAGATAAATTATTAGAAGAAAAAGAATTAATATTAAACGAATTACAAGATAAGATGAGATATTATCAAGAGGCATATAAAAAAGTAGAAATATTGCAAGAAAGAAGACATTTAACATTAGTTGGAGAAAAAGGTGGATATAGAGAAGCATACCAAACAATGTTAAAAATAATAGAAAATAAATATATTCCAAATGGGAAATATACAAGTCCAGAAGTAATGAATTCCATAGTAAGCACTATTGAAGGAATTGATGATTTATGCAAAGACTATGGAATCGAAATAAATAAAGAAGCTAAAGAAAGCCAAGAAAGATAATAATAATCTTATTGCCCAACATTTTTGTGCAAAATGTTGGGCAATAAAATTATTAATTAGAAGTAAATAATTAAGCTAAAAGAAAGAATGTGATTAAAATCAAAAAAATTGTAGTAGCAACAAACAATATAAATAAATTAAAAGAAATCAAAGAAATATTTAAAGAGTATGAACTATTGTCATTAAAAGACATTAATTGCAACATTGAAGTTGAAGAAGATGGTAAAACATTTGAGGAAAATGCTAAGAAAAAAGCAGGAAAAATAGCTAAAATAACAAATTTGCCAGTTTTAGCAGATGATAGTGGTTTATGTATAAAAGCTTTAGATGATTGGCCAGGAGTTTATACAGATAGATTTTTAGGAGAAAATGCAACATCAGAGCAAAAAAATCAAGCAATATTAGACAAAATGAAAAATCTAAAAGAGGAAGATAGAAAAGCAAAAGTAGTATGTGTTATGGCTTATTGTGAAAACAGAGAATTTATAGTTGCAAAAGGAGAAGTAAATGGGAAAATAACACAAAAACCAAGAGGGAAATCAGGTTTTGGATTTGACCCGATTTTTGAAATTGAAAACGGAAAAACTTATGCAGAAATATCTGAAGAAGAAAAGAACAAAATAAGTCACAGAAAAAAAGCACTAGAAAATCTGCAAAAACAATTGACAAACCTTGTCAAATATGGTAAAATTTAAAAATGTAATCCGCTTAGTCAAGGCACCTAAATATTAACTCATAGTAGTTAATTGCCTGGAAATTAAGGATTAGCGAGTATACAAATAAGGGAGGTGCATTTTAAATGTACGCAATCATTGAAAGCTGTGGCAAACAATACAAAGTTGCACAAGGTGATGTAGTATTTTTTGAAAAATTAGATGCTAAAGAAGGTGG
>JAAWEC010000067.1 GCA_022794095.1 Clostridia bacterium | reverse complement strand
TCTTACAACATATCAGGAGCGGGATTAAATTCAAACTCTCAATCCGCATCATCTAGTGATTTAAGTGAAGGAACCTATCAAATAAAAGCAAAAGTCACAGATAGTCGAGGTAGAAGCACGACAAAAACAATAAAATATGGGTAACTATTTAGAATTCCTTTTAGTATTTCTATTTCTTCCATCGATTTTTTCTCCTTCAAAGTCTTTCTAACTTAATTTAAAAATTTTATATTTAATTTGCTCTTAAATTTATTGCTATTTTATCATATTTTGTTTTATTTTACAAATCTGTAATAATATGTTATACTGTAAACATAATATTTTTGTTTAATATTTTAAACTTACTTTTCTAAAGCGTAAACCAGTGTCTGTCAAAAACAAATAATATAAAAGAGGTGTTAATTTTGAAAATTCCAAATACTCGCAAAAGTAATAGTTCATTTGGTGCAGTAAAATTAGAAAATGGAAAAAGTTGCTCAGCTTGTTGTATGCCAATACGTAAATATAGTTTAGAAGAAAATCAATGGAATGAAGTCTCTAAAGAAAATACTGGAAAAGCTTTTTCTGTTGTTAAATATAGCACAGAATTTGGTAAACTGGCCAATAATCCTAATTCTTATTTTGAATATTTTATTCTTTTAGATGGTATGAGAGCAGAAAATTACTCTGAAACTGGAACATCTTTTGATGGAAATAGTGGTTGGGGAATTAAAAATTATTTAAATTATTTAGAAAATAAAAATTCAAGAATAAAAGCTTTAACTGTTTTAGTAGATAAAGATGCTCCATTAGAAGAACAATCTAAATTATTAGCTCATAAAATAAATAAATTAAAAGATATGAAACGTTGCAAAAAAATAAATATATTACGGAATATCTAAATGTGGAACAATGGTTACTGCTATGTTAAAATATTTGCAAAATAATGATTTAGATAAACTTCATATAGTTTCTGCTGAAGCACCTTACTTAGGCACTATCTACGCTTCTCCTAATTTGTTATATGCAAAAGCAGATGAAACACTTGGAAAAATTCCAGATAAAATGGCAAAAAGGTTTATTCCTTTTTTACAACAAATTAGACCTAGAATAGAACATCCAAACTTTTTAAGTAATCTTTCAACAGTAAAGTTTTTTACAGATTTCCATTGGAATTTATTTAGTCAATCGCATATGGATTATGATATATCTTCATTAGGCGAAGATGGCGTCCCTCATCAACATTTAGATAGATATGATGAAAATTATTTAAAAAATCTATTTAATGAAGAAACATTAAAAAAACTACAACAAGTAGATTTCACAAATGTTACAACTTATTGTACTAAAAAAACATTAGAAAATTCTATAAAAGCTTTAAATGCTACTGGAGTTTTATTGTATATCTCTGACAATGTTTTATTTGATGAACCATCAGATGGTATGGTTGCTTTAAGGTCTTGTAGCTATATTGAGGAAGTTTGTAAACAACATAACATTCCTCTTTCAACACTTAAACTTCCTGATGGACATCATGCTATTTCAAGTGATAGAATAATGGTTCAAAAAATTATGGAACATATGTATACTATAAAAGATAAAGATTTTGAAAGGTGAAATTGGGCGTTTCTTTTCCACATTTTTGTGAAGATTTAGAACACATATTATAAACAAACTAAAAATGTCCCAAAAGAAACGTCCCAACACGACATTAAGAAAGGAAGTGAGATTTTATGACAGACTTTACATTTATAAGAAGAATTAATTATTATGAAACAGATCGAATGGGAGTTGTCCACCATTCTAATTATATTCGTTTTTTAGAAGAAGCAAGATGTAAAATGCTAAACTTCTACAAAATGCCTTATTCTACTTTTGAAAAAAAAGGCGTTATGATTCCTGTACTTTCTGTGAATTGTAATTTTAAACAACATATTACTTTTGATGATGTTATAGAAATTAAAACTTCTGTAAAGGATTTTAATGGTGTTCGATTAACTATGGGGTATAACGTCATTGAACAAAAAACTGGAAATTTAGTATTAATAGGTGAAACAAAGCATTGTTTTACTGACTTAAATTTGAAACCTGTTCGTTTGCAAAAGAAAATTCCTGATTTTTATAATCAATTTATTAATTTACTTTAGTAAATTCAAGTAAACATATTCTACGCAAATTTGCTAAAGTAAATTTGGTAGGCAAACAAAAACAGAGCATGCAAAATATTCTAAAAGGTCAAAAAACCTAATTAGGTTGCTGAAAAGCCATTTTTTGAGTTAGTCAATCCCACTTTTAAATCAAAAATCATTTCAAATTAATACCATTATAGTAATCGAATATTAATATTTGTTTAATTTTTATATAAAAGTGGATTAGCATTTTTGAAAATGTTACTTTTTCAGCAACCTCAACCTAATCATGCTCCTTTTGTTATTAATTTATTTGAGACAAATGAGACCTGTCCCTACTGTCTTATTTGAGACAAATGAGACCTGTCCCTACTGTCTCAGAAATATCTTTTTAATAATCCTTCAAATCCTTTTCCGTGTCTTGCTTCATCTTTGCACATTTCATGTACTGTATCATGTATTGCATCATAACCTAATTCTTTTGCTCTTGTTGCTAATTCTTTTTTTCCCATACAAGCTCCACATTCTGCTTCTGCTCTTAACATTACGTTTTTCTTTGTATCTGGATATACTACTTCTCCTAATAATTCAGCAAATTTTGCTGCATGTTCTGCCTCTTCCCATGCATATCTTTTAAATGCTTCTGCAATTTCCGGATAACCATCTCTATCTGCTTGACGGCTCATTGCTATATACATTCCAACTTCTGTACATTCTCCCATAAAATTGTCTTTTAAACCTTTTACTACTTCTGCATCTAATCCTTGTGCTACCCCTATTTTGTGTTCGTCTGCATATTGGCTTGTACCTTGTTCTTGTTTTCTTTCTTCAAATTTTTCTCTTCCTGCTCCACATTGTGGACATCTTTCAGGAGCTTCTTCTCCAAAGTGAATATATCCACATACTTTACATACATATGCTTTCATAATTTTTTCCTCCTTAATTTATTTTATTTGATTATATACATTTTTACAAATTTGTCAATATTTTATTTACTAATTTTTCATTCTACATGTTTGTTCACCCACCAAATTTGCTTTAGCAAATTTGTGTAGAATATATTTTTACTATACAACAAAAAAATCTTTAAAAGCTCTTTCATTTTTTGTATTTTTATGATAGAATATCAACAGTTTTAAAAATATTTGTCAAAAGATGAAATAGGAGGAAGAATTATGGAATTAAATAGATGTAGTAGATGTGGTAATTTTTATACAGCAGAAGGGAATGTATGTCCTAAATGTAGCACTAAAGATGGATTTGAATTTTCAACCTTCAAATCTTATGTGAACGAAAATGGTTTTGAAAACTCTTTAAACACAATCTCAAATGACACAGGTATTACTGTTAAAAACCTAAATCGTTTTATGGGGTATCAAGAATTCCAAGACTATCAAAAAGAAATTAATAACATCAATGAACTAAAAAATGCAATTGGTGAACTTGGAAATAATTAAAATTCCAATTTTTTATTATAAGAAATTGCACTTGTTTTATATCATTTTCGCAATTTAATGAAAGGAGCAATTTGAAATGGAAAATGTTTTTACTATATTAGAAGAAAGAGGCTATATTGAGCAAATGACTCATCCTAAAGAAATCAAAGAACTTTTTGCAAAAGAGTCTGTTCCCTTTTATATTGGAATTGACCCAACAGCAGATAGTTTGCATGTTGGTCATTTCGTTTCTTTAATGGTTGCAAGTCATATGCAAAAATGTGGTCATAAGCCAATTATATTAGTTGGTGGTGGAACTGCAACTATTGGTGACCCATCTCGGAAAAACTGATATGAGAAAAATGCTTTCTCGTGAAGAACTTGACCACAATGTTGAATGCATAAAAAAACAAATTGAAAAATTTGTTAGTTTTGAGGGAAAAAATGGTGCTATTATTGTAAATAATGCTGATTGGTTATTAGATTTAAAATTTGTAGATTTTGTACGTGAAATTGGAAGCCTATTTTCTGTTAATAGAATGCTTTCTGCTGAATGTTACAAACAAAGAATGGAAACAGGTTTAACATTTTTTGAAATGAGCTATATGTTAATGCAATCTTATGACTTTTTATATTTATACAACAAATATGGTTGTAAGCTTCAAATGGGTGGAAACGACCAATGGTCTAATATTATTGGTGGTGTTGAACTTATTAGAAAAATTGGAAAAGATGATTCTTTTGGTCTAACATTTAAACTTTTAACAACTAAAGAAGGCAAAAAAATGGGTAAAACTGAAAAAGGTGCTTTATGGTTAGACACTAACAAAACATCTCCTTATGAATTTTATCAATATTGGAGAAATGTAGAAGATGGCAGTGTTGAAAATGTCTTTAACATGCTTACATTTGTACCAATGGAAAAAATTAAAGAATTTTCTTCTTATAAAGATGAAAAAATAAATGAAGCTAAAAAAATATTAGCTTATGAAATTACCAAATTGGTTCATGGCGAAGAAGAAGCCAAAAAAGCTGAAGAAGCTTCTAATGCTCTATTTAGTGGCCAAGGTAATTTAGACAATATGCCATGTGTAACTTTAGACAATTTAAATACTTCAATTTTAGATGCTATCATTTTAACTGGAATTGCACCATCTAAAGGACAAGCTAGAACATTAGTTAATCAAGGTGGTATTTCTTTAAATGACGAAAAAATAACTGATGTAAATTACAGTTTATCTGAAAAAGATTTTACAGATGGTTATGCAATCTTAAAGAAAGGCAAAAAGATTTTTTATAAATTAAAAACAAAATAATCATAATTTAAAAGAGGCTACTTCACACTTCAAAAGTAGTCTCTTTAATTTGATTTATCTTTTATTTTTAAATATGTAATAATACCTGTTCCTACAAATAAGTTAACCAATATTAAAATCCAGATTTTGTTATACCCTTTTTCTTCTCCAAATGGTGGAATTATATTTACTTCCATAGATCTTAGTTCTTTTGTTATTTTCCTTAATTCTTCATCTGTATCATTATTATTATTGATTCCTCCTTCAAAATCTATTATTCCATTATAATCATCTCTTACGTCTTCTTCTTTTTTTCCTTCAGTCACTTCAAAAATTAAAGTATTTAAATAGTTTGCATCTTCTCTACTTGTTAATAAGCAAGATAATAATAATTTAACCTGATATGTTCCTCCTTTTTTTATAATATATTCTTTGTCTGGATCTTCTTCACTTGATTCTGAAATAGAAAGTACCAAATTATGATAATTATCACTATTATTATATTTCTTATAACTTAAATCTTCATTGACTTTCCATCCATAATCTGCATTTGTTTTATCCTCTGAAATCATTTTTGCTGATTCATTAAAGTTTAATTTTTTATCTACTTCTTCTTGCAATTTTAGTTCTGTACAATTAAAAGCTGTTTTTATATTTATAATATATTCTAAATCTAACCTACTTCCTTGTAGCATTTCCTGATCTAAATGCATAAATAAATTATTGTCTGCAACAAAGTAGTTTTGTGCATTTTCTATAAAACTATCTATTTTATTATCTATAATTTCATAACAAATATTAGTATATATTTCTTCATAAATTCCTACTAAATCTTCTGATGAGGCATTTAGATATATGGTTCCTACATCTACACCATTTTGTGAAAAAGCTGCTGTTGCTTTGCTTTCTAGCAATACATTATAAATTCCTATGTTCTTGTCTTGCATTTCTTTTAATTTATTATAACATGACAATGCCTTCTCAGCAGATCCATCTGTTAAATTTACTATAAAAGGACGTGCATTATCTTCTTCCTTATTGTTCAAGATACGTTCTGCCTCTTCTAATGCTGGAAGTAAGTTTGTTAAACCTCCAGGAGATAATTTCTCAATAGCATTTTTAAGAGTTGCTTTATCAGAAGATCTATTTGCTTTTACTACTGCTTTATCACTAAAAGCAATAACGCTTATTTTAATATTTTCAGCCACATTTAAAAAATTTTCTACAAAATTAATAGCAGCTTTTTTTGCAACTTCAATTTTAGATTCTGTAGATGCTATTATTGGTCTACCATTCTCAATAATTACTCCATTTTGCTTCATACTTCCTGATACATCTATTATTAATACTACTTCAACTGGTTCTTTAATTGTTTCTATATTCATTTGAGTACCACCATTAATATTTGTGCTTTGAATTCGTTCTCCTGAAGGCAAGCTAATAGTTGCTGCATTTAATTCTGCGTATGCAATAACACTTTTGTCTTCTGCCTCATAAATATAAGGAGTAAAAATACCATATGAAAAATTAGCTATTGACAATAAAGCTATTAAAAATACAGCAATTATATTAATAATTTTTCTTTTCATGATTTTTCCTCCTTTTTTATGTCATTTTTCGCTAATTTTATTATACCATAAACTAATTTCTTTGTAAACTCATATAAACACAAATCATCTTGAATCTATCTACTTTTTTCAACAATTTCTACAATATCTGCAATGTATTCCCCAATCACTGGAATATTTAATGTAACTATTTTTTGTAATAATATAACTAAAACTGCTGTAATAATTGTTACACCTATTCCAATCCCTACACCTCTTGATATTCCTGCTAATAAATTTCTCTTAAAAATTTCTTTTTTATTGCCGAAGTAAATAAGCCCATTCTTCAAAATTATTCTTTTTCAAAATATTTCCTAAATCTTCTATTGATTTTTCCAATATATTAATTTTTTTTCTTTTTAACCACATAAAAATCCACCTTTATTTATGGTGGATTTTTTTGTCTTTTTTATTCAATTATATTTGTATCATTTGTGTTTGTATTACTTTCTTCTTTGTTGTTTGTTCCTTTGTCTTTATCAGCATCTACCTTTTTTTTATCTTCTTCCTGTTTTACAACTTCTAAAGAATTTATCAATTCTTGCAATCTTTTTATATCCTTGCCCATCATTTCCCAATCATTATGGATATTTGAATCCGTTAAATTTTTATTTGCCTTTATAATTGCTTCAATTAAACCGTTCTACATCATCTGTGTTTTCTATTTCAATATCTACTGCATAAGTAGAAAGTAAATTCTCCAATGCTTTTGTCAAAGTATCTCCAATTGCTACTTTATTACCAGATGCTACAATTACTTTTTTCAAAACTGGTACTTCTGATTCGTTTAACATTGTTTGATAAATTGGTTCTACATATAATAATGTATTATCTATTGGGACTATAATCATTTGTTTTGTGAGTTTTGTTCCTGTTGTATTTAACGCTTCCAATTCTGATGAAATCACATCATCTTCTTCTATTTGCTTATCTAATTGCATTGGTCCTACAATGTTACTATCTGCTGAAAATTTATATAATTTTAGTTGATTTGTACCTTTGTTGGTTGTTCCTACTATATAAGAAATTATATTTTGTTTTTCATCTGGTGTATATATTTGTACTAATCCTAATTTTTCTTGATTATCAGTTTTTACCATTGTATAATATGGATTTAAATATGTCCCTGTTGATTTTGTAGATTTCACACTATTATATTTTGCAATGTCCCATAAGTCATCTGCCCTATATAATACATCTGGCTTTACATTATGATATATTTTTAATACTTCTGCTTGCACTTTGTATAAAAATTCTGGATATATAAAATGTTCTGTTATATCTTCTGGTATTTCTTCATCTAAATCTACAAATAAAGTATCATATATGTTTCTATATGCCATAGCAATAGGATCTGTTCTATCAGTTATATAATAAGATATAGTTCCATCATAACTATCAACTATTACCTTTACTGAGTTCCTTATATAATTGATATTTTCTTTAATATTATCATGTTCAATAGATGTATATTGTGAATATGGATAATTATTAGAAACTGTGTATGCATCAATTACCCACACAATTCTTCCATCTTCTGTTATTACAGTATATGGATTTTCATCATAAATCAAGTAAGGTAATGCCTTTTTTGCTCTTTGAATTATGTTTCTATTAATTAAAATTTTGCTTTCATTTGTTATTTCTTTTGAAAATGCCAAATTCCAATTTCCATTTGTTATTCCTAAAACAAGCCTATCCAAAAAATTCAGATTTAGTCCAGCTTTTCCTTCATAGTTAGATGTGTGTTCTGTTCCATTTTCTTCTGTATAATCATATTCTTGTTTATTTTTAGCATTTGTTGCTATAATTTCATTTGTTTCTAGTCCAAAATATATACGAGGTTGTTCTATATTAACTTCTTCATCTGTCCCAGATACCTCTTTTTGTACATATTGTACATTTCCGAGTGGCTGTACTTTTTGTTGCAGATGCTATAATTTCTCCCATTCCATGGGTATATTCATATGTTTTATTATTATATGTTCTTCCTGAATTTTTAATTTCTCTTGGTGCTAAATATACTATTTGGTCTTTGCCTTTAATTTTATATTTTGCAAGACTTGCATTTTTATATGAGAAATATCCTGTTCCAGTCTGGCTATCTTCTAATGTTTTCAAAACTGCATCTTTTTTAATAATTGGTATGTTGTTAATTACATTATTGTTTTTTTCTACTTCTTCATTATTAATTGTTCCTGAATAACTTACATTTTTTTCTTCTATATTTATATTATAGGCACTTTTTGTGTTATTAATGTTTTCAGCAATGTATTGTTTTTCTTTATCTAATTCATTTGAATTTACAAATATTAAATCAAATAACATCATAATTATAAACAGCCCTACTAAATATGCTGGCATAACAGCTAGATTTTTTAATACTTTGTTTGTATTTCCTTCTTTAAAGTATTTTATTGCACGATAAGAAAATGCTATTATAACTACTGCAAATATTATATATCCCCATAATTTGATTGTAGTTTCTGTCATTCCTGCTCCAACAATATCAATATTATCATTAATTGTTAGTAATTTTCCAAATACCATATTTTGTGTGTTTAGAATTGTCATAATGGCAATTCCTATAATAACTAATAAAATATTTCTAGTTAGCTTTTTCATAAATAAGCTTTGTTTTAACATTTTTCCATCAATACCATCAAAAAATCTGTTAAATATAATAACATAATATAATGCCATATAGATGGATAACCCAACAAATAATACTGTGAAATATAATGCAAATAGTTCTATTACTGGCTTCTGAAAAATGTAATATGCAATATCTATTCCAAATATTGCATCTTGTATTCCAAATGATGTGCTATTTATAAATAACATTATTTTTTGCATTAATACATTTGATGCCACAATGCTTACTATAGCTGATATTACCAATGCTAATGATTTGTTTAATAACTTTGGCATTGACTTTTCTTCTTTTTCGAAAAAAGGCTTTAATCCTTTTTTTATGCCTCTGTTTGTAAAGTATATAATTATATATATTACTACAAAATTGATTGCCATAATAGCATATTTGTATGTAATGTTAGTATAAAAAATATCTATATATTGTTCTCCTAATTCTTTGAATTCTAAATAATTTCCTCTTAATTGAATATAGCTGATTCCTACAAATATTAACAAAAATAGGATAACTAATATCATTCTTGTTTTGTTTTTATCTTTTTTATTTTTATCTCTTGTTTCTTTTGTATTAGCTGTATCCATTATGGTTTCTTGTTTATTTGCATTTTCCACAAAATCTCCTCCTTTTTTCTATTTAAAACTTTTTTTGTAATTTGTCAAAATTTATATTATAGCCTTAACAAAATCACTTGAATTAAATATTTCCATGTCATCAATTTGTTCTCCAATACCTATAAATTTAACTGGAATTTTATTTTCTTCTACAATTCCAACTACTACTCCCCCTTTTGCTGTACCATCAAGTTTTGTTAATACTAGTCCTGTTATGTCTGTTTCTTCTTTAAAGGCTTTTACTTGTGAGATAGCATTTTGTCCTGTTGCTCCATCAATTACTAATAATACTTCTTTGTCTGCTTCTTGCATTTCTTTATTAATTACTTTTTGGATTTTATTTAACTCATCCATTAAATATTTTTTATTATGCAATCTTCCTGCTGTATCTACAATTAAAACATCAGCTTCTTTTTCCTTGGTTATTTTAATAGCATCATAAACAACAGATGCAGGGTCTACTCCTTCTTCTCTTTTTACAATATCTGCTCCTGCTCTTTTAGCCCATATTTCTAATTGCTCTACAGCAGCTGCACGGAAAGTGTCTGCAGCAGCTACTACTACTTTTTTTCCATCACGACTTATACGATTTGCTATTTTACCAATTGATGTAGTTTTTCCTACTCCATTTACACCAACTACTAAAATTACAGATGGTTTTGTGTTTAGTTCTAATTTTATATCTGTTACATCTAGTATTTTTTTCATTTCTTCTCTTAAGGCTTGCTTTACTTCTTCCTCTTCTTGAATTTTTTCTTTTTTTATTCTTTCTCTTAAATTATTTATAATTTTTACTGATGTATCTATACCAATGTCTGACATAATTAATATTTCTTCTAGTTCATTTAGAAAATCTTCATCTACTTTTTTAAAACTTTTGAATACATTACCTATTTTTTCATCAAATGTACTTTTTGTTTTATTCATTCCTTGTTTTAGTTTATCAAAAAATCCCATTGTTCTCTCCTTTTCCTATTTTTGCAAAACTATTGTAACATAGATTTGCTTTTTTTTCCATAGTATTAAAGGATTTTTTAGTTAATATGTTGATATTATTGTATTTTTTCCTAATGTTTAGTGTAATTTGAATTTTTAATTTTTATCTTACACGTTTCGACATTATTTTTATTTTGTTTCTGTTATACTCTCTTTTGTTGTATTTTTTTACAATAATATGCTAAAGAGAAAGAGGTGTTATTTATGACAGACAATATTATTGATTTCAACACAATAAGAAATGGAAAAATGTTAGATGGCTTGAAGGTAACTGAAATTGGCAGTATTAATATTACTGTATATGAAGAAGAAAATACTAAATATGCTCTTTATTATATATTGCCTGATAGGAAAGAATTGATTCCTATTGTTGATTTGCTTGATGAAACTCTTACTAATAATTGCTTTAAGTTATCTCAAGAACTAAAAGTTAATAAACTTTAGAGAAAAAAATAATTTGTAAACATTATTAGTAGTAATAGCAGAGTTGAACAACTCTGCTATTACTTTTTCTATAACATAAAACATTTTACACAAATTTATTAAAGCAAATTTGGCAGGTGAACAAAAACGTGAAATGAAAAGTTATCTAAAAGGTCATAAAATTTAAATCATGCCACTTTTGTTCTATATAAAATATAAATTTAATGTTCATTATTTTTATCATATATGGTCTTTAATTTTAAAAAACTTAATTTATTTTTTCTTGTTATAAAAGCATATATTTTACTTTTTATATAATGAATAATATAAGCTAAAGAAGCAAATATAAATGTAAAAAAGTATCCACTAAATAAAACCTCATCTTTATTATTCCATGATATTGATTTAACTGCATTATATCCAAAATTCAAGGAGAATATTGCTAAAGGGAAAACAATAGCATTAATTAATACCAATAAAAAATTCTCTTTGTAAAAAATGTCTATATTATTTCTTTTTAATGCTTTTATTTCTATAACTACGCATATAATATATATTATAATTAACAGTATCATAAGCATATCTTTATCAAACATAAAATCACCAAATAAATTATAGTATAAATTGAAAAAATAATCAACTTATGTTAAAATAACTTTGGTGATAATATGTTTTTAAGTTATATTATAATTATGGTATTAATTATATATTTTGTTTATTTAGTTATAAAATATTCTGGAATGGATAAACCAGAATATAACCTACAATATTTTAGAGATAAAGAATATATTAAATATCCTATAATAATAGTAGGTTATTTAAATAACAAGTCTATTAAATGTGAACATTTTATTGCTACAGTATTGGATTTTGTATGTAAAGGATTTATAAAAGTAGAACCTTCTACAAATAAAACAGATTATATTTTTACTATTATCAGAAATATAAAAGCAACAGATTTAGAAATAGAAACACTAAGAATATTTTTTAATAGCTCATTTTTAGAAATTGGCACTACACAAAGTTTAAATCAATTTAAAAAAATAATAAAAAATGAAAAAATATTTGGAAATTTTGGAAAAATTAAAAGGCATTTTAATTGCAAAATCAGAGAATATTTTGACAAGAAACAAGATGTAAAACAACTTACTAGAAGTGCAAATATAAAGAATGCATTATTGTGTTATTTTTTGTTTTTAGTGTCATGCTATTCGCTGATATTTGAATTTGAGGGTTTTACAAAAACAACTGACTATTTTATAATTATACCTTTCTTTAGTACTATTGCATTTTCTTTATTTATTGTAACAATATCATTTGTGAAGTCTTCTTTGCTAGGTAATTCTTCTTGGACTACTACTATTGTGGCAATATCATTTTTTGTTAATACTTTGTACTTTATCTATTTGGCACTTGCATTATTTGTATTTATAATTTTTATAATTATGTCAGTTATTATTTTATTTGATGATATGATACAACGTAAGAAAACAAATATTGCGAATGTATATGAAATGATAAAAGGATTAAGAAAATATATTATAGATTATAGTAATATTGATGAATATGATATATATAATATTTATTTGTGGAATGAATACTATGCATATGCTATTGCTCTGGATATAAAAAAAATATAAGATATATTTTGCTAATACCAGTGGTCTTTTTATGTATCCTTTTGGTTTCAATAAATGGTGTTATTTTTTTGTATCAATTCATTAATTTTTATTTTCATTCTCAAATTGCTCTTTTTTGATATTTAAGTTAATTCCAATTGTTGAAATTATTGATAGCATAAATATTATATAAAATATTTTCTCTCCTATAAAATTACTTAATATTGCAAGT
>JAAWEC010000066.1 GCA_022794095.1 Clostridia bacterium | reverse complement strand
TTTGACCATAGAAAAGAAAAAACATTAGAGGGAAAATTTGATAAATTCTTTGACAATGCAACACATTATTTTGAAAAAATAACAGATAGACAATTATATATCCATAGAAACATATTAGAATATGTAGATGGAGAATATGTAATCACAAACCCAATTACAGAACCAAATTTAAAAGGCATGAGAGAAAATATGGATGACAATGATTTAGAAAAATTTGATAAATTTGTAGAAAGACATTGGGGAGATAGAGTTCATCAAAGTGTAGAAGTAAATGCATTAGACGAAGAACCAAAAAAACGTGGAAGAAAACCAAAAACAGAAGTTTAGAATAGAAAAAGAGGTGAGATTTTAGCAGTGAATAATAACATTTTACTTTATTTAGTAGGTGGTACTGGAGCAGCATTTGTTTTATTAGTATTAATATACCTGAAAATGGCTAAAAAAATGCAAAAATCTGAATACAAAAAAATACAACAATTACAACAAGGAACTAAGAAAAACACATTTTCAACAGAAGTATTATACCAAAAACTTTACTTGACATTCATAAAAATACCATTTATTAAAAAATATGCTTTAAAAATAAGAAGAAGGCTTGAAATTGTAAATATTGATGATGAGTATAATACAAGAAAAGGAACAGCTAAAATCTTAACCAGAGCATTAATTATAATAATACCAGTATTCATCTTTACAATAGTTTTAACTTCATCTAATACGCTTTTAATGTGTATATTATTAATATTTGAAGTATTTATGGTTGACACATTAATTGATGGGTCTGTTGATAAAATAGATAATAATATATTAAAAGAACAAATAGATTTTTTTGCAGAAATTAGACATGCATATCATGAATTCAACATGGTAGAAGAAGCAATATATCAAGTATCACAAGATGAAGAAATGAGTGTCTCAAGACAAGGTGAAAAAATATACGAAATATTAATTTCAAATGACCCAGAAATGGAACTAGAAAAATATTACGATATTGCACCAAATAGCTTTTTAAAGGAATTTGCTGGAGTTTCTTATTTAACAAAAGAATTTGGAGATAGAAAAATAAATGGAGCATCTCTTTACTTAAAAAATATTAACAATATAACACAAGAAATGCAATTAGAAATTTTGAAAAGGGACAAACTAAATTATGTATTTCAAAGTTTATCATTAATTTCTATTGCACCAGTTTTACTACTAGAACCACTTAAAAATTGGTCTATTAGCAACTTCTCATTTGTTGCTGATTGGTATCAAGGAAAACCAGGAATGATAGTACAAATATTGATTTTAATTATTGCTTTTGCATCATATGTTTTAATTAGAAAAATAAAAGACA
The DNA here is from genome assembly GCA_022794095.1 of Clostridia bacterium. Classification (GTDB taxonomy): domain Bacteria; phylum Bacillota; class Clostridia; order TANB77; family CAG-508; genus CAG-269. Next base: position 4,071 of record JAAWEC010000066.1, on the reverse strand, counting down.
ATGGTTCAACAGGAATGAATGTTAAAAATACAGAAAATCCATGGCAAGCAAAATTATATAAAAAGAAACCAATTAAGAAAATAGTAGACTTATTTATACCAAAAGTAGGAACTAAAGAATATAGAAAAGTACAACAAAACTTAAAAGATGCAGCATCACCATTAAAGATGGAATGGCTCTATATTAATAGAATTACATTAGCAATTGTAACTTGTTTTGCGTCTATATTCCTATTTTCACAATTGCACATAATATCAATTAACTATGTTTATACAGAGCCAGTAGCAGATTATGACCTTATTGGTGGAATGTCAGAAAAAGACCAGAAAAAAGGAATGGAATTAACAGAACTAGATAACAAAATATTAGACCAGTTTAAGGGAAAACCAAATACAAAAACAGAAGAAGTAAAAAAGGCAGTTCTAAGGCTTAAATACTATCAAAATCTGGAAGAAGAACAAGTTGATGAAGCAGTAAAGAGAATTGAAGGAAAATTAAAAATTGTCAATAGCGAATATATGCAATGGTTTGAATTGTTATTAGCTTTTGTATTTGCTGTAATTGCTTATATGGCACCAATGGCATTACTAATGTTCCAAGTAAAAATGAGGCAATTGGAAATGGAAGATGAAGTTATGCAATTCCAGACAATTATATTAATGCTAATGAGAATTGAAAGGGTAAATGTTGAAATTATCCTAGAATGGCTTGAAAGATATTCAAATATATTTAGAGCACCAATAACAAAATGTGTTAACAACTATGAAGCAGGTGCATGGGAAGCATTAGAGGCAATGAAAGAAGAAGTAAGTTATACACCATTTATTAGAATTATTGAAAGTTTGCAAGCAGCAGTAGAAAAAATTCCAATTACAGATGCTTTTGACGAGTTAGACTCAGAAAGAGACTATTACCAAGAAAAAAGAAAAGAATCAAATGAAAGATTAATCAAAAGAAAAGGAATGATAGGAAAAGGAATAGGATTTGCTCCAATGGTCTGCTTGTTTGTAGGTTACCTAATTGTTCCACTTGTATTTATTGGACTAACAAGTATGTCAACATCATTTAGTTCAATGTCAGCAATGAAATAAGGGAGGATTTAAATCTATGGAAAATGCATCAAAAGCTTTACTTATGGCAGCAGGTGTTTTAATTGCCTTGATGACAGTAGTACTTTTAGTAGTAATGTTTGATAATTTATCAAATTCGCAAAATGAAAACGTGCAGACAACTAGAGAAGCACAAATAATAGAATTTAATAATCAATTTACAACATATTTAAGAGATGACATAAGAGGAAGTGATATGATTTCACTTATGAATCGAGTTGTAGATTATAATACTAGAAAAGGTGACAACAGTGAAGAAAAATATGAGCAAATGAAAATTTCTATTAATCGGAATAAAAGTAACTGTAGAAACTGTTTTATATGACAAAGATGACCCTAAATTAATAAAAACAAAATATGACCAAACAAATATAAATACATTAATAAGCGAAGTGCGAAAGTTAGAGGGAACGTATCAATCAAAATATATTGCAAATTTATCTAGTAATATTGCTCAGGTAATGGATTCAGAAGAAAAAACACTGAAATTATTGCCAAAAGCAAAAGCAGATTCAAGTGGCAAAATTGTAACATATAATGGACAATCAATTTCATATGAAAAAATAAAAAAAGATACAGCACAATATTACCAATATTCACAATTTAAAAGATTATATTTTAATTGTAATCAAAATGCAACCAAATATAGTAATCAAACAGGAAGAATTATCTCAATGGAATTTACCTGTACAAATAAATTAGAATAAAATAAATAAGGAGAAAAGAGTATGGAGAATGCATCAAAAGCTTTACTTATGGCAGCAAGTGTTTTAATTGGAGTATTAATATTGTCATTAGCTGTTTACTTATTTACATCATTTGGTAGCACTTCTGCAGAATTACATAAGCAACAAGATGAACAACGTTTAGAACAGTTTAATACTCAATTTTCTTCTTATGAAGGAAAAGATGGAGGAATTACCATTTATGATGTGGTAACAATAGCTAATTTAGCAACAGAAAACAATATTTATTACGACTTTCCTAAAAAGAATGAAGCAACAGTTACAGGAAATGATAATTACATTTCTGTTAGATTAAAAAAGAAAGTTGGACAAGCTATACAAATAGAGCGAGGTTCAGATGCAAATACTAATGATGTAAGAAAATTTTATAACAATCTAATTCAAGAAGATTTGGCAAAAGTCAAAAATCCAGGTGAACAGGGTTCAACAGTAAGTATAGATGAAGATGAACCAGATTTAGCTTTATATGATTGCAAAGTAGAATATAGTACAGTGACAGGAAGAGTTTATAAAGTAATATGTACTGAAAGACCATAAAGTAAAGGATAAAAAATGAAAAAATTAGCATTATTTTTCTTAATAGTAGTTATAATCGTTACTGGAATTTCTTATATGTACCTAAATTATAAAGCAAATTATAATGAAGCACAAAAACAAAATAAACGATTTGAAAGTTATTTAGGACAAGAAATTTATGGCTCTGAGTTGACAACAATTATAAATAAAGCAGTTGATAATAACGAAAATAACGAAGTTGAAAAAGATAATAAAGGTAATTATATAAATAATGAAAATAATTCAATTCAAATTGATATAAATATAATTGATAATGAAAAGACTTATAAAATGGAAATGTTGTATCAAGGTGGAATGGACAAGTTTGTTATGTACTATGGTGAGATTAAATTCAAATGTACAAAATTGGAATATCATAGTATAACAAATAAAGTAAAATATATGTTATTTGAACAAATAACACAATAAAAAAGTTATTAATCTTTACTAACTATAGGGTTAGTAAGTAAAATAAAAAATATTATATAAAATTTAAGGAGGAAAAGATTATGGAGAACGCATCAAAAGCACTAATTATAGCAGGTGCTATCTTACTATCAATTTTAATTATTTCATTAGGAATTTTTATATTCCAACAAGCAAAAGGAGCAGTAAATACTGATTCAATAGACCAAATGCAGGTAGATGCTTTTAATGGTAAATTTGACCAATATGCAGGAACAAAAATAAGAGGGGCTCAAGTAAAAGCATTAATAAATGCAGTAAATACAAATAATAATACAACAGACGATGAAGGAAAACATGTTGAAATTCAATATCAAGGTGGTTTAACAGCTGCAAAGATAAGTACAGGAAAAACATATACAGTAGAAATACCAGAAGGAAAAGATGGACATACATCAGCAGGACTAATAAGACTAATTAAAATAACAGAAAATTCAAATACTTAAAAAAAGGGGTGAACTAAATGGAGAATGCAACCGAAGCTTTAAAAATGGCAGCAAATGTTTTAATATTTGTGTTGGCATTGTCCATTAGTATGAATGCCTTTGCAGGTGTTAGAAGAACATCAGAAATTATATTAACTTATAAAGATAGGGAATATGATTATTCTTATGTAACAGAGGGAGAAAACGAAAGAATTGTAAGTTCAGAGACAATAGTTCCCTCTATTTATAAAGCCTATAAAGAAAACTATAAAATAGTATTTAAATCAAAAGCAATAACTAATCATGGTGGACTTTATCAAAAAAAAGATGTACAAACTCGGAAATTTTGAAAATGTATTTTCAATAGACCTTGAAAATGAAGTCTTAGGTAGTGATGACCAGAAAGAAGATTTCATAAAAATCATTTTATATGGAGTAAAAGATGAAGAGGACAGAAAAATAAAAACCAAGATGCAGACAAATTTAGGAATAATCTTGTATGATGAAGGGATTTATGATATAATAAAAAGGAATACATTTGTCGAAAAATTAGGTGTCTATTATCAAGAAGAATTACAAGAACTTGATACGACAGATGCAAATAAAACAAAAAAAAGAGTCATAACTTATATAGAAGCATAAATAGTTATAGGCTAACGCTTTTTAATAGCGTGATAAGGAGGTAAAAATGGGAGATAGTTTAATAACAATAATTGCAATAGCATTAGCAGCAGTTTTAATGTTTGTATTTCCACTAATGACAATGTCTGA
>JAAWEC010000065.1 GCA_022794095.1 Clostridia bacterium | reverse complement strand
AATTGTATGTTTGACCTTTGAGCTAATGTTTGTACTGCTTCTATAAAATTAATTCCTTCTATTTTTGTTAAAAATGTGAATACGTTTCCTCCTACTCCACAGCCAAAACAATGGAATATTTGCTTATCTGGTGATACGGAGAAAGAAGGTGATTTTTCATTATGGAATGGACATAGTCCAAAGTAATTTCTGCCACTTCTTTTTAAATGCACATATTGTGATATTATATCTACTATATCATTGGTTTGCCTTACTTCGTCTATTGTTTCATCACTATATCGTTGCATTTTCTCCTCCTTTTTTCAAATTAACATACATAATTATAATATTCGACGCATTTTACATAAATCCTTCATGTTTTTTCAATTTTTTTACATTTTGTTTTGTATATTTTTCAAGTTTTGACTTTTCGTAATATCATGGATAGCTATGCTTAGGTGTTAAATAAATGAAAGATTTTGTGCATCTAAGCTTGTAGCTAGAAAATCTTATTTGTGTAATTTGAGGAATGCTCAAGGCAAAATCACTTATTTGTCTATTTTTTCAAACTTTACTCGGCTTCCGACATAATTCAAGAAATTCTAAAATAATTTTATGGGTCCTTTCCAAGCATAGCTTGAACTCTTACCATAAAATTATTTAAGAATTTCTAATCTTATTTTGGTCGCATTCGTAAATTTTCAAAATAGACAAATAATGATTTTGAACGTGAGAGAGGCTCTAATTACACAATTAGATTTTCTGCAAAAGCTTAGCTTGTCCAAAATCTGTAATGAATTTTAACACCTAAGCATAGCTATCCATGATATTACGAAAAGTCAAAATACACATATATTTTTAATTAACAAATTTAAAAAATATCGACTATTATAATATTAAATATCAAAATAGTCGATTTTATTGTATTCTTAATTTTTTATCTTATACTTAAAATCCTCCAAGGCAAGTGCCTTAGAGGAATAAACCTTTCATTTTAAAATTCCATATTAGATATTAAAATAGTTAATTCAAAAGCATCATTTTATTATCCAGTTTATTTATCATTTTAGCACAATTAATCCACTCTTTTGACTCTTTTTTGCTAATCTCCTCATCTGATTTATATTTAGCTTTATGCTCTAAACTAGCCCAAAAATCCATAGCAATTGTCCTAATTTGAACTTCCACTTTTACATATATATTTTGCTTAGCAAGCATAATAGGCACTTCCAAAATCAAATGATAACTAGAATATCCACTCTTTTTGGGATTTGTAATATAGTCTTTTTCTTTTAAAACATTAACACCTGGAAGTTTTTTTAAAAACTCTTTAATAGTAACAATGTCTTTTTTTAATGGACATACAATTCTAATACCTGCAATATCATTAATATTTTCTATCATGTCTTTATATGTAAGTTCCATATTTCTTTTTTGCATTTTTTTAATTATACTCTCTGGACTTTTTATTCTAACATTTATATGGTCTATTAATTCATAATCGTAAAAAAGTGTGGCTTCAGCTTTTAGAATATTAATTTTAGTTTCCAATTCTTTTATTGCTACCGAGTAAATAAACATTAACTTTTCAAAGGTTTTGTCTTTTACATCTAATGTTTTTTGGTAATCCATAAAATTTTCTACTTTTATCAATTCATTTACTTTTTTCTTTTTAGGTTTCATTTATTATATACACTTCCTTTGTATTAGTATATTCCAAATGTTACCATTTTATTGTTATGAATTGATATATAATTTGTGCCCTTTTAGTGAATTTTATTTTTTTAATTTCTTATCTTAATTTTTCTATTAATTCTTCTCCTGAAAGTATTTGCTTTTCTCCTGTTCTTGTATTTTCTACTTCTAACTGATTTCCTTGTGTTTTATCTCCTAAAACAACCATATATGGAGTTCCTAAAATTTTGCAATCTTTCATTTTGCTACCAATTGTTAGATTTTCCCTATCATCTAAAATTGCACCTATTCCATTTTTATTTAATAGTTCATACAATTCTTTTGCTTGTTTTACTTTTTCTTCATTATCCATTTTTGGAATAATTTGAAGTAAATAAGGAGCAACAGCCTTTGGCAAAGAAAAACCACAAGCACCCCATTTTTCGTCTATTATTAGGCATTGTTCATATAGTGCTGCAAGTGTTCTACTAACACCTATACCATAGCACCCCATATAATATAAAGATTCTTTATTATCTTGATTTATAAATTTTCCATCCATCATTTCAGAATATCTAGTTCCTAATTGAAAAATATGTCCTAATTCCATAGTTCTTATTTCTTTAAAATTAGAAATATCTTCAATTCCGTATTCTTCTTTTAAATATTCTTGATAATTTTCTTTTTCTAATATCTCTGTATTTAGTCCAATTCCAGTTGTTTCATCATAAAGTATTTTATCTTCTCCTTGGTCTGATATTAGCATAAATTCTTCTGATTTCTTTCCTCCCATTGCTCCATTATCTGCAACAATTGGAATAACTTTCATACCAATTATTTCAAAAATTTCAATAAAAGCTTTTCTGATATTTTCATAAGATTTTTCCATTCCTTCTTCATCTGCATCAAAACTGTATGCATCTAACATAGGAAAAGCTTTCCCTCTTAATAAATATCCCCTTGTTCTAATTTCATTTCTGAATTTTTCTCCAATTTGATAATATGTTACAGGCAAATTTTTATAAGATTTTAATTTTTCTTTAGCAAATTCTACTACAGCCTCTTCCCCTGTTGGTGCTAAACAAAAATCTCCTTTATTTGTTTTTGTGATTAGCATTGTTCCATCTTCAACATAATGTTCATATCTTCCTGAATTTTTCCATAAACTGTCTGGTTGTAAAGTTGGAAGTAATACCTCTGCACAACCATATTTGTTTAATGTTTCTACTATAATTTTTTCTATATTTCTTCTAACTAATAATGGTATTGTGTTATATCCAAATAGTCCAGCTCCGTATTGTACTAATTGCCCTGTTTGAATTAATATGCTTTGACCAGGATACATTTCATCTACATTATTTAATTTTACTGTTCCTAAACCTGTTTGTGATAATTTCATTTTTATCCCTCTTTCTATTTATATAAAATTTATATGTTGTAAATTAACAATATGATATTTTTACGCCTCTTCCCTTTCGGGTAAAGGAGCCTCCATTTCTTCTAATTCACTTTGATTTGTTTCCTTAACTGTGATTTCATCTGTTTCAATCTCTTTATTTTCTTCCTGTTCTAAATCAATTAATTCATCAATAACAATTTGTTTGTTTTCATCTAATCTATACCTTGGTAACTCTGGTAATTCTTCTAAAGAACTATAACCAAACATACGTAAAAAGTCATTTGTTGTTTGGTATGACATTGGTTTCCCTGGTAAATCTGTTTTTCCAGCTTCTTCAACCAATCCATATTCTAACAATTTATAAACACAAGCATCTGCTGAAACCCCACGAATAGCCTCTATTTCAGCTCTTGTAATTCTTGAATTGTATGCAATAATAGATAGTGTTTCTAAAGCTGCATTAGATAAATTTGGCTTACTTCTTTTGTCTAATACAGGACAAATAAAGTCATGTAGTTCTTTTTTTGTACATAACTGATAAGATTCATTGATTTTTATTAATTCAATGCCTCTATTTTGTTCTTTGTAATCTTCTTGCATACTGGCAATAATATTTTCTATATCTTCTTGTGTAATTTCTAAATTTAAAATTAACTCTTTCATTGTTACTGGTCTACCAGCTGCAAAAAGTGTAGCCTCTATAATTGATTTTAACTGATTAATTTCCATTTTATCCTCTTCTTTATATTTTAATATACTTCCATTTTAATTTCTTTTTCTTTAGATGCAAATACTATCATTGCATCTTTCCCCCTTGGTTTATTTTGTCTGTTTCTTGTATTATTCTACTACAATTACAAAGAAAAAGCAAGCATAAGTTGAAGTTATAGTTACTTTTGGTCTTATTTTTATATTAGATTCTTTTTATGAGACATCTGAGACCTGTCCCTAGTGTCTCAATTAACTCTTGCACTTTTAAATAAGATATGATAATATTAATTTAATATAAAAAGTGGAGGTAACTTTTATGGAAGAAAGAAAAAATTTAGAAGTAGTTTCTGGTGATGGTTCAAATTTAGATATTTCACGTGTTCATGACCATTTAAATACTGTTAGACCAAAATCTGCTAAAGAAAAACCTACTTGTATAGTAATTCCTAAAGAAGCTGATAAAACTGACAATAACAATGATGATGATAAAGATAAGAAAGATGTAAAAGAAGAAGAAAATTAAATTTTCTTCTTCTTTTATAAACAAAACATATAATATAAACAAAAGTAGCATGATTAAAATTTCATGCTCTTTTTATTATATTTTATTCTTCTACTTTTTCAAATAATTCTTTTCCTACACCACATAAAGGACAAGTCCAATCATCTGGTAATTCTTCAAATTTTACACTTTCTGTTTCATCGTCATATACATAACCACATACTGTACATTTGTATTTCATTTTGCTCACCTCCAAAACTACTTTTTTGTTATCTTTATTCTTATTGTTCAAGAATGTTCTGTACTAGCTTTTCCATTTGTATAGTTGTGTCTTGTTTTAAAGTTGACTTGATCGTAATTGTTGGTTCTACTATTTCAATGTCTTTCATTTCTTGTAAAATATTTTTCATGCTTTTTCCAGCAGATGGTGCCCAAGAACCATTTTCTATAATTCCAATTTTTCTATTTTGATAGTTTCTTTCTTTTAGTTTATTCAAAAATTGATGCATTGGTACAAATACACCTGCATTATAGCTAGAAGCTGCTAAAATAATTTTGTCATATCTAAATGCATCTTCTACTGCTTCTGCCATGTCATCTCTTACTAAGTCTGTTAAAACTACCTTTTTAGCACCTTTTTGCTCTAGTGTTTCTTTTAACTTTTGGCAAGCTTCCATAGTGTTCCCATAGATTGATGCACAAAAGATTGCTACTCCATCATCTTCTGGCTTATAACTACTCCATATATTATATTTTTCAATATAATGTTCCAAATTTTCTTTTAGAATTGGACCATGTAATGGACAAATCATTTTTATGTCTAAGTTTGAAGCTTTTTTTAATAATGCTTGAACTTGTTCTCCATATTTTCCTACAATACCAAAATAATATCTACGAGCTTCACAATCCCAAGGTTCGTCAGTGTCTAATGTTCCAAATTTACCAAATCCATCTGCTGTAAATAGTATTTTTTCGGTTTGTTCATAAGTTACCATTACTTCTGGCCAATGTACCATTGGTGCCATGAAAAATTGCAAAGTATGTTTTCCAATATTTAGTGTATCTCCTTCTTTTACAACAACTTTTCTATCTTCTATGTTTATATCAAAGAAATTTGGTAATATATTAAATGTCATATTATTTCCAATGATTTTCATATTTGGATATTTTTCAGCTAATAAACCAATGTTATATGCATGGTCTGGCTCTAAATGTGATACAACTAAATAGTCAACTTTTTCGCCACCTAATGCTTTTTCCAAATTTTCTAACCATATATTTGTAACTTTTCTGTCTATTGTATCAAATACGACATTTTTTTCATCTTTGATTAGATATGAATTATATGCCATTCCATTTGGTACTTCATATTGTGCTTCAAATAGTCGAATATCTTTGTCATCAGCTCCTATATAAATAATGTTGTCTGTTATTTCTATATCTTTCATATTTTAATTATACCTCTTTTTTTATATAATATTCATTCTTTAGATTCTTAATTTAGTTAAAAATGAATTATATTTTATAACTAGGCTATTATTGTTGAACATTACTTGATTATTTTTTACTTCCCATTTTCCTTTATTTTCAATTAAGAAATTAATTACTTCTTCTTCTGTTCCTAGCATAGATATTACTTTATCAATAGATGTTTCTAGTTCTTTTTTCTCTGCATCTGACATTTTAATATCTTGTGCTAATAATTCTTTGTATAAGCTAACACAACTTTCATCTGTTGTTTCTGCTTCAATGTATGAATTAATTTTACCTTCATCAAAATATGTAAGCATTTGTGCCTTTTTTTCTTCTAAGTTAGTTTTTTTCTCACTTATATATTTTTTTGTTTCTGTAAATTCTGGTCCATCTGTTTCATAATTTTCTGCTGTTAATAGTTTTGCCATTTTTTCATCTTCTAATAATGCTCTTAATTCAAATGCTGTTGTAAATAGTTCTGTTGCATAATTTTTAGCTGCCTTCTCTACACTTGCATACTTTCCTGTTGTTACAATGTTGCTTGTTTTTTCTTTTAGTTGGTCTAATTCAAAGTTTCCATTTTTAGTTAATTGTTCTAATTGTGCAAATTCATCCACAATTTTAGCTTTTTGCATAGTATCATTGAAAAACATATATCCTACTGTCCCTATTATACCAATAATAATGACTGCGATAACTCCAACAATAATACCAATTTTTGCTCCTTTTTTCATTTTTCTTCCCCTCCATAAAATAAAAATTAAAAAAATGATATTACATTTTTCTTCTATATTATATCAAAAAAATAAAATTTGTAAAGAATAAAAATAGCATGATTAAAAATTTTTGACCTTTTTGATTCTTTATATACTCCATATTTGTATAGAATTTATTTAATTTTCCATATAACAAAAGAGATTACATTTTGTAATCCCTTACTAATTTCTAAAATTTTTTTATTCCTCTTCTGGTGCTTCTACAGGGCAAACTCCTGCACAACTACCACAACCTATACAAGCTGATTGGTCTATAACAAATTTGTCATCACCTTGTGATATACATCCAACTGGACATTCTGCTGCACAAGCTCCACAAGAAATACATTTATCTGTAATTTTATATGCCATCTTTTTCACCTCCTCAATCTACTTTATCTTGTTTTTCAAATTTTTCTAATTCTTCTAGTTCTTTTTTATGTTTTAATTCTTCTTCATCAATTTTTTCTGCTGTTACATCTTTTATTACTTTTATATCTTTAGAATCATATCTTTTATAAAAATATCCGTCTCCCTCGTTGTCTTTTATTTTTACTCTTACTCGTTCTTTTAATGTTTCAATAGCATCAACTTCCCCAACACCATCTTCTGTTTTAACAATTGCTCCAATATTAGGAAGTTTTTTTAATTTTTCTTCATAAACATCATTTTCATATTTTAAACAACACATTAGTCTTCCACAATTTCCAGAGATTTTAGATGGATTAAGTGACATGTTTTGTTCTTTTGCCATTTTTATTGATACTGTTTCAAAATCACTTAAGAAAGAACAACAGCAAAGTTCTCTACCACAAATTCCATTTCCACCTATTCTTTTTACTTCATCTCTAACTCCAATTTGCCTTAATTCAATACGAGTTTTATAAATTGCTGCTAAGTCTTTAACTAATTCTCTAAAATCTATTCTACCATCTGCTGTAAAATAAAATAAAATTTTGCTATTATCAAATTTATATTCTACATCTGTTAAAGTCATGTCTAATTTATGTTCTTTTATTTTTTGCAAACATACACTAAATGCTTCCTTTTCTTTTTTTCTGCATTCCTCAAAATGTTTATGGTCCTTATAATTAGCTATTCTTATTACTTTTTTTAAAGGTGCTACAATTTTTTCGTCTTCTACCCAACGATTTTGTATCATGACTTCTCCATATTCCTCACCTTGTGCAGTTTCTACTATAACTTTGTCACCTTTTCTTACTCGTAAGCCTTTGGGATTAAAGAAATATATTTTTCCTAATTTCTTGAATCTTACTCCTATTATATTTTTCAATTAACTTCCTCCCACATATTAACTACTAGTTCATCTATACACATATCATAATTTGCATTTTGTTTCAACCTTTTTTTGACATTTTCCACAATTTTTATACAATTTGTGTATAAATGATTAGTTTTTGAATAGTTTAATAATAAAATATTGATATATTCTAAAATCTCGTAAATTTCTTCTTTTGATTTATATAAGCCTTCTGATAATTTCAAAATTTCTATTAAGTCTTTTGAACCTAAATTTCCAATCATATTTTCTACATTTTCATACTCTTGTTGCCTATCTTTTACTAAAATTGCTTTACCAATACTTCCTTGAAACATTGCAAGCTGATTTGGTGTAATAGAGTTCATTCCATAATTTTCTTTCATGTATTGTTTTATTTCATTGTCTTCTATTGGATTAAATAAAAGTATCATACATCTTGATTTTATTGTTGGCAAAAATGCACTTTCACTGCTTCCAATTAAAATAATTTTAGCAAATTCAGGTGGCTCTTCTAAAGTTTTTAGTAAACAATTTTGTGCTTCTTGGGTCATTGAGTCTGCATCATCTATTACATACACTTTTTGGTTTGACAATATTGGTTTTTCTTGTATTTTTTTTTGTAATGTACGTATTTGTTCGATTTTGATACTATTACCATCTGGTTCTATTAATAAAAAATCTGGATGGTTTTCAAGGTTTTCTTGTTCTTGATTTGGTGTTAATATTTTTTTAGAAAATTCTATTGCTAATGCCTTTTTCCCTATTCCTTGTATTCCAACAAATAAATAACTATGTGATGTAAGTCCATTTCTTATTGATTTTTCTAACATTTCCTTGATTTGCTTATTTCCAATTATGGTTTCAAACATCATTTTACCTCTCTATTTTACTTTTCCCCATTTACTAAATGGCCAAATACGAATTGCAACTGTACTTTCAATTTTTTCTAATGGAATGCAACCAAATGCTCTGCAATCTGTACTATGATTTCTGTTATCACCCATTGCAAATACATAATTTTGTGGTACTATAAAATCATGAAACCCTTCTCCGAAGTGGAACATCTGTGACTATTCCCTCTTGCAAATATGGTTCATCTAAAACCTCTCCATTAATAAAGACTTTTCCTTCTTTTATTTCCACATGTTCTCCTGGAACTGCAATTACTCTTTTTATATAACTTCTTTTTCCTATTTCTAAAAAGTTATTTACAAACCATTTAAAAGCTGTTTTTTTATCATATGTTGCAACTGGATTGTTTTGGTCTAATTCTGTTTCTGCATATGTTATTTTAGATGGTTCTTCAAATGTGATAATTTCTCCTCTTTTTGGTAATGCTTTTACAGTTCTTCCCCATCTGTTTAACCATAATCTTTCGTCTTGTACTAATGTTGGGTACATAGATACTTGTTTTACTATTGTTGGTGTTCCTATAAAATAACGAAATAACATAGCTAGTACTAAAGCTATAATAATACAATATATCCATTCTAATATGTCTTTTGTTTTTTCACTTAAATTCAATTTAATCTCTCCTAACTAATTTACTTTTCACTTTTATAATTATACATCAAATTTCATAAGTAATCAATATCTCTATTGTTTTGTTGGAATTCTTACAACAACTTCTGTTCCTTCTCCAACAACGCTTTTAATATCAATGCTTCCACCATTTTTATCTAAAATTTCTTTTGCAATAGAAAGTCCGAAGTCCTGTACCTCCCATTTCTCTAGTACGAGCCTTGTCCACTCGATAAAATCTTTCAAAAATTCTGTTTAAATCTTCTTCTGGAATTCCTATACCATTGTCAAATACTTTGATATATGCATCATTATACACAAATCCTACATATATCTTAATTTCTCCACCATCTTTTGTATATTTAATACTATTTGTTAAAATATTTAATACTACTCTTTCAATATCATATTTGTCTGCATAAACAGGTGGAACATCAGCAGTAACAAAGCAGTTTACTTTATGTTCTTTCTTTTTAATTTCAATTGCTAATTTATCTTGACATTTTTTTACTAAATCTCCTAAATCAAATGATTCTTTTTGCGTTCTTTTATTATTATTATCATAACGTGATAGTGTTAGTAAGTCTGTAACAAGTCTTGCCATTCGTCTTGCCTCTGTTGCAATTACATTTAAAAATTTATCTTGTGTTTCTTTATCATATTCTCCTTCTAACAAAGTGTCTGCATATCCCATAATAGATGTAATTGGTGTTTTAGTTCATGTGATACGTCTGCTACAAATTCTTTTTGCATGTTGTCTAGTTTTACATGTTCTGTAATGTCTTGTATTACAGCAATCACTCCATCTGGTCTATCTGTTTCATTTTTAAATGGTGCAAAAAATACCTTTATATATTTATCTTCTACTTGGATTCGCTGTTCTGTTGATGTCCAATTTTCTAAATAAATTATCTTTTCCATGTTGATATTTAATTCAAACTTTTTAAAAATATCTTCAAATGTATTATCTTCTGGTCTAATGCTTAAAAACTTTTTCGCAGCTGGATTAATTAGGATAATATCTCCTTTCATATTAAAAGCAATAATTCCATCTGTCATATGAAGTAATATTGTTTCAATTTGATTTTTTTGTGTAGATACCTCACTTAGTTTTTCTTTTAATTCTGTTGTCATAACCCCTAAAACATTTTCTAATGTCTTTCCTCTTTTTTTATTTGGCATTTTTTTGCCTTTATTCTCTTCTTCTGCAATTGTTTCAGCACTTTCAATTAATTTATTGATTGGATAAACAATATATCTTGATAAAACAAGAGCAGCTAGTATTCCAACTATTGCAAATATAATACCTGCAATCCCTAATACATACAATGTTTTTTGTTGTAATTGTTGTAAATCTACTACTTGTCCATTTTGCATTTGTTCATTTAAAAATCCGAAGCAAATTTAGGAAAAAAACTCCTAATCCACTTATTATTATAATTCCAATTATAAATAATCCTAATATAATTTTGTTAAATTGTATATTTTTAAGCATTTCTTCTCTCCAATTTCTTTTTATACTTTTTCTATATAACATATTCTATATAATAAATTACTTATAGAATGACATTAAATAAAAATTATTTTTGTACTTTTTTTAATTCTTTATAAATTTTATCTTCTACATTATTTGTTGCTATTTTTAAAGCATTTTCTCCCATTTTTGTTTTTTGTGATGGTTCTTTTAAAATATCTTCAATTACTTTATTTAAATTTTTTCCTGTTAATTCATCATTTAAAATAATTTTACTAGCTCCTGCATTTTCTAATACTTTTGCATTATACCACTGATGATTATGGCTAACATTAGGAAGTGGAATAAGTATTGATGGCTTTCCTAGATTTGCAATTTCTGTTACTGTCATAGCACCTGCTCTTCCAACCATAATATCTGCACAATTTGCAACTTCTTCCATATTATAAATATATGGTACAATCTTCATTCCATCTATATTATTGATGCTTTCTTGGTTATTTTCTAACTCTTCTTTAACAATATCAAACTGTTTTTGCCCTGTTGCCCAAATCACTTGATAATTTTTATTTAATTTTGTTTTAATAATTTGAAGCATAGCCTCATTGATTTTTCTTGCCCCCTGACTTCCCCCAGATACTAATACAATTGGCTTTGTTCCATTTAAACCTAAAGTTTGCAAAATTTTATTTTTCATATTTATATCATAGTCTTGTCTTTTTATTTTAACTGGAGTACCTGTACAAACAACATTTTTTGCATTTTTAATTCTTGGAATTGCATCTTCAAAAGAAACCAAAATTGTATCTGTTTTCTTAGCCAACATTTTAATAGCTCTTCCAGGAAAACTATTGCTTTCATGTAGTAATGTTGGAATATTTAAACTATGTGCTGAAGTAATAACAGCACCACAAATATAGCCACCTGTACCAATTACAACATCTGGCATAAACTCTTTAATAATCTTTTTAGCTTCGCCAAATCCCTTTAATGTTAAATACAACTTCTTCAAATTTTCAATTGATAGCTTTTTGCTAAGTCCATAAGCATTAATCGTTTTTAGTTTATATCCTGCTCTAGGAACTAAATCATTTTCTAATCCTCTAGTTGTTCCAATAAAAATAATCTCCGAATCCTTTTCCTCTTGTTTTATTTTATTTGCAATAGCCAATCCTGGATTTATATGTCCTGCTGTTCCAGCAGCTGCAATAATTACTCTCATTTTAACTCCTCTCTGTCGTGTTGGGGACGTTTCTTTTTGGACATATTTATGTCAACGAAGTCGGCTGGTTGGTTTTGCATCTTTAATTGTCATAAAAATGTCCCAAAAGAAACGGACCCAACACGACATCATTTT